>NZ_WTKY01000026.1:0-38901 GCF_011378815.1 Pseudoalteromonas sp. 31A1
GGCAAGGATGGCTTAAGTTACAAGCCATCCTGGAAGGCTACGATTTAGCAAAATCTCTTGAGCCAGACTTGTGATCAAGAGACAGCTAAGACAGTGGCAATACAAACCCTCATCAATGGGTTATCAAAACGTACTTGTACAGCTCGATTTTGCAATAAACAATGAAGTTGCTAATACCGATTTAATAGAGCGAATTAAAGTATCGCACTAACTTTATTAGATTTTTCAAGATTACAAAGCAAGCGCCCTTTTAGGCTGCTTGCTTTGTGGTTTTAAAGTATAAACCTACAAACTCACCACAATCATGGCAATGGCTGTACCCAAGCCAATAAACCACACTAATGAGCGAATTATATCTAGGTTCATATAGTAAAAAACGCAATACAAAATACGCGACACAATATGCGTAACCGCTAACATTTCGGTCACTGCACCTACAGAGTTAGTGCCCAGTACAACTGCAATAGCGACAGCAAAAACAGCAAGCGATTCAAAACAGTTTTGATGAGCAGCGAGCGCCCGTGCACCAAAGCCGGTTAATTTTTTTTGTTGCGCCCTTGGATGTTTATTGTCGTATCGACCTAATTTTGCCATTGCTATAGCAACCGGCACTTTTGCAAAGTAAGGCATTAATACCGCAAGTAATGCACATACAACTAATGTTGTCATAATTTATCCTTTTGATGTTTCGGATAATTTAGCATAAGCGCAATAAAAAAGCCGCCAGATACGTTTTATGACAAACGCTGGCGGCTAACAATAACATCAGGCTTACTATAGCTAAATATATCCTCAAACCCATGCGACATAATGTCGCAGATGATGAATATTCAACATCATAGTTAATGCATCGCTTTACTTCACAAAGCTTGTTAACTTTACTGCCTTACATTTTAACGATGACGACCATGACCTGGATATTTTTCACTTTTTTAGCCGCCTTCATGCAAGCATGGCGTAATGCCCTGCAAAGTAAATTAAGTAACGATGTGAGTGTTGCTGGCGTAACTCTCTCCCGCTTTATTATTGCAGGCCCTATTGCTGCCGTGTATTTATATGGTTTGTATCAATACCAAGATACAGCCATGCCTACGTTTAATAATGCCTTTTGGGGATTTATTATAGGCGCAAGTGTGATGCAAATACTTGCCACTGGTTTAATGGTTAAGTTATTTAAAATGAATAATTACGCCGTAGGTGCTGGGCTTGCCAAAAGTGAGGCGTTAGTGGCTGCTATTTTAGGTGTATTATTTTTTGGCTCGGCACTTTCTTTACTCGGTTGGCTTGGTGTGTTTTTTGGCGCTATTGCCGTATTGCTACTCAGCGGCATAACAAGCGTTAAACACTTTAATGCTAAAACGGCATTACTAGGACTTTCTTGTGGTACTTGCTTTGCACTTACATCACTGTGGGTACGTGAAGCGAGTTTAAATTCGGGGTTACTATTTCCACACTCTGCCGCTTGGGTTTTACTGTTTGTAATTAGTCTACAAACGCTAATATTACTTGGCTATTTATTATTAAAAGAGCCGCAAACACTCAGTAAACTGTGGCAATACAAAAGCACTACAGCCGCAATTAGTGTTTTTAGTTGTGTCGGTTCTATTGGCTGGTTTAGTGCAATGAGCTTACAGCACGTTGCTTACGTTAAAACACTTGGACAGGTTGAAGTGTTTTTTACCATGCTAATTGCCGTACTTTGGTTAAAACAGCCACTTAAAAAACAAGATACTGCAGGCTTAATACTCATCGCCATCGCCGCTGTTTTGGTCATGTTGCCAAGTTAAGAGCATAAAAAAGCGCAGGCTTTTATACCTGCGCTATTCATAATTAAGCGTTTATTTGAATTATTAATTAAGAGCTTATTTTTAGCGTTATCACACCACTAATAATCATCAGTACACCCGCAATACGACCAAATGTAGCGGCATCGTTATAAAACAATATACCCACTACAAACGTACCTGCAGCGCCAATACCGGTCCACACTGCGTATGACGTACCCATCGATATTTGCTTTTGGGCAAGCCACAACATAAAGCCACTAGCGACTAAAAAAGCCACCGCTATTGCAATACCCTGCCAGCGAGTATCTGAGTTTTGCGATATTTTTAAACCTATCGGCCAGCCAATTTCAAGTAAACCGGCAATAACCAAATAAATCCACGCCATTAAACATCTCTCTTTTTCAAAATGACTTCGTATAAATCTTCGCGGCGATCTTTTAAGTTACGCACTGTACCTTCGCTATGAAGAATTTTTAGTTTATCCATATCAAGGTCGCTAAATAACAGCATTTCTGTATTTGGCGTGGCTTCGTTAAGTGTTGCATCGTGCGGGAACGAAAAGTCCGATGGCGTTAACACTGCCGATTGTGAGTACTGCACATCAAGGCTTTCTACTTGTGGTAAATTACCTACCGAGCCTGCAATAACTACATAACATTCGTTTTCTATTGCACGCGCTTGTGCACAATGGCGCACACGTAAGTAGCTGTTTTTAGTGTCGGTCCAAAATGGGACAAACAAAATATCTAACCCTTGTTTTGCTAATATGCGTGAAAGCTCAGGAAACTCTACGTCATAACAAATTTGAATACCTACACGCCCAGCATCGGTTTCAAATACAGCAATTTTGTCGCCGCCTTGAATAACCCAATCGTTTTGTTCATGCGGGGTAATATGTATTTTACGTTGCTCGTCTATTTTACCGCTGCGGTGGCATAAATAACTTACGTTATAAATTTTATCGTCTTCGGCAAGCGGCATAGAGCCGGTAATAATATTGGCGTTGTATTCTATTGCCATACGCGACATCGCGTTTTTAAACGTTTCGGTATATTCCGCTAAATAACGAATCGCTTCAGTTTGGTTGCTTTGATTTCCTAAGCCCATTAATGGCGCGTTAAAAAATTCAGGGAATAGTATAAAGTCACTTTTGTAGTCAGATACGGTATCTACAAAGTATTCAACCTGCTTTAGCATTTCTTCAACCGATTCAACACAACGCATTTGCCATTGCACAGCACCCACACGCACGATTGATTTAGTTGACTCAAGTACCGTGTCGGTTGGTTCATACATAATGTTATTCCACTCAAGTAACGTGGCGTAACCAACTGACTCTTGATCCTCTGGTAAATACTTTTTAAGTAAACGCTTTACCTGAAAATCGTTAGATAACTGAAAGCTTAAAATAGGATCGTATAGCTCTCTCTGATCTACTTTTGCAATGTATTCCATTGGCGTCATTTCACTACTGTGATTGTAATAACGCGGAATACGACCACCCGCTAAAATAGCGCGTAGGTTATATTGGCGGCACAGTTCTTTACGGGCATCATAAAGGCGACGACCTAAGCGCATGCCTCTGTGAGTTTCGCTTATTGCTACATCTAAGCCGTATAGCGCATCGCCGTCGGTATCGCTAAATACACGGTCATGACCATCTGCAATGTCTTCGTAGGTATGCGGGTTTGAAAAACGTGTGTAATCAACTTGTACGCTCAGCGCTAAGCCCACCAGCACGCCGTCATCTACAATACCGATTTGCCCTTCAGGAAATTGGTCTATTAATCTAAAAATGGTATGACTTGGCCACGCACCACCTAAGTCGGGATACGCTTGATCCATCAAGGTTTTAATTTGCGGATATTGCTCTCTGGTTAAGTTACAAATTTCAAGATGGGTTTTTTCTGCCGACATACACAACTCCTTTAGGCATAAGAAAATAAAAGCCGAATGTACGCTCGATTAAATCAAGAATACACTCAGCTTTGTATCATGTTTTTTACTTTAGATGTACTACTTTAAACTGCGATAAAAGAGTGTGGTTACTTTCTCTTTTGGTAACCAGCCTGCGTATTCAAGACCAAGTTCTGCCAATGGATCGGCTTTAAGTACTTGCTCTAAGCTTGCATTATTTTGCATTGCTTTTAGCATTACGTCTTTCGCGTTTTGAACTAGCTTACCATACGCTATCAGTCCTGAACGGTCACTTACCTTACCGTGTCCTGGTATTACTTTAGTGTTGTCGTCAATTTGTTTAACTACATCGTCTACTGCCGCTAAAATACCATCAACGCTGCCACCGCTGTCTACATCAACAAACGGTAGGCTGCCAAAATTAAAGTAAATGTCGCCCATGTGCACTATGTTGTCGTTACTAAAAAAAACAACCGAGTCACCATCGGTATGCGCATGTTCGTAATGCACTACATGGGCGTGTTCATTATTAAA
Organism: Pseudoalteromonas sp. 31A1; assembly: GCF_011378815.1. Taxonomy (NCBI): domain Bacteria; kingdom Pseudomonadati; phylum Pseudomonadota; class Gammaproteobacteria; order Alteromonadales; family Pseudoalteromonadaceae; genus Pseudoalteromonas; species Pseudoalteromonas sp. 31A1. The sequence goes on from NZ_WTKY01000026.1 coordinate 4,239, forward strand.
ATGCAGTTTTAAATCGTGACCAAAACTAATGCGCGGTAAAAAGTCTGACCCTTCTCCATGCTGCTCTTCTAAACGTTTGTGTACATTGTCGTGTGCTATAACGTGCGCACCCGCTTTAGCAAAGTTCTCGTTGCCACCGGTATGATCGCCATGATGATGCGTATTAATAACAAACTCTGCACTGCCTGGTTTTAGATCGCTAATCGTTTTTTTAATATCGTCTGAGAGTTTGGCAAACTGATCATCAATAATATAAATGCCATCATCGCCTACACTTGCTGCAATATTACCGCCTTGCCCAAATAGTACGTATATATGCTCACTTAGCTTTTGTGCTGTTACTGGACCTTCATCTGCTTGCGCTGCTGTACTTAGTAATAAACCTGTTATTAATGCGGGTAGTATTTTTTTCATTTTAGTTCTCTGTTGTATGAAGTAATTAATATAGAACGTTTTTATCACTATTTAAGCTCACTCACTTATCACTTAAACGTTATTTAATAGGACTTATGACTATTTGATGCATAAGTGTTTGCGGCAATAAAGGTGTATGTTTACCCTCTACGTAATCACTAAACCCCGCTCTATAAAATTCAGAAAGAGGATGCCCCGATTGCCCACCGGGAATAGCTAAAATTGCATGTTCTAAATGCCCAGGTTGAGCAATAAAGCGCTGCGATGCGCCAAAACTACGCCCTTGTACGGCGGGCATGTAGCTACCACCAAAACCCGCTGCTGTGGGCATATTTAATAACTTAGCAAGTAACGGCATTTGCTTTGCAAACGGATGCTCTATCACTAACTCATTGACCTTGCCCCACTGCCAGCTTTGTACATTATTACCAAATTGCTCATTAAGCTTAGTGATAGTTTGGTTAAATGCACCGTGTAATTGTGCATCCCAGCTTTTAAATTGCGGGTTTATCCACGTATCGGGTTTGTTATTAATAAGCTGCCAAACTGCGGGCTCTAAATCTCGTTTTACGTATTTAAGTGTGCCTTGCTGTTTATTTAATTCGTCTTCAATACTACTAAATAGAATATTAATCACTTCATCGCGGTAGCGCTTAACTAAGGTATACCCTATGGAGGTTGAACACGCACATTGCTGCCAATTTTCGAGCGCTGTTATATATTGCTGATTTTTGGTTTGATCTGTTTTTAATTGCTTTAATAGCAAAGCATGCCAAGGCATTAAAAAGCGAGCTTGGTTATCGAGCTGTAGTGCGTAAAAGTCGCTCTCTGCAAATGTTTGTTTTTCAAATAATCTATCGCGGATTTGGCTCGAACGTGCACCGAGTGCATAGCCACCATTGCCAAAACGGGCGTTATCTTCAGCCGATACCACGCGAGAGTTACCAGTCCATAATCTGCCGCTTTGTGGGTTTTTAATAAAGGGACGTTCTAATTCGGTTTGCTGCCAAAGCACTGAGTAGTCATCGGCATTTACGCCAAGCTCACTTGACGTTTTACGCGCCGGTATACCGCCCATTTTTTTCCACGCTGCGTTACCTTGGCTATCTACCACCATTAGGTTTTGCACAGGTATTCCTACATCGCTTGCTACAGCAAGTGCATCATCTACTGTTTTGGCTTGCTCTAACTTTAAGAGTTGCATATTAACGGCGTAAGGCTGATGTGCAGCCCAGCTCAATGCATAAGGTTTTTCGTTAATGTATTTTACAGGGCCATATTCGCTAAGTATTAATGAATAGTTTTCAACCTCCCCATCGGGTAATGCAATAGGTTCATCTACTTGCCATGTTTTACTATCATCGTTTAATGCAATCCAATCGGCTGTATCTAAATAACCGTTAGTAAATCCCCATGCAACATTGTTGTTAGTGCCAACAACAATGGCAGGTGCTCCGGGCAGCGATACACCGGTCACCTGAGTCTGCTCACCACTGTGCATGTAATTTAATTGTGCCCTGTACCAAATTACAGGTACTGCCATCGATAAATGCATATCATCCGACACCATACCAGCACCTGTTTTAGTAAGCGTTCCCGTAACAGCCCAGTTATTACTGCCGCGCTCTTGGTTGGCTTCAATACTTTTAACTGTATGCTGTGTTTGAGTTGGCAAAGTAGGTATGCCGCCGCTATAAGGCGCTAATTTGCTGCCATCAAGTGCGGCTTGGTACTTACTTGGTTGCGTTAAAAAATCAACCATTTGCTTTGTGTACGCTTGCTCAATTTGAATGAGTGCTTGGTCGCGCTCAAATGTGGCGCTTTGTAAATCAAGGTACATGCTAAATATCACAAGTAAGCTGTCTTCGCTTTGCCATGGCTTTTGTGTTGCACCGGTTAGTAAATATTCAAAGCTTGAATACCCTACTTGCGCTAACCCTTCGTTTACACCTTGAGCGTAACTTTTAAGTAATTGCTTATCTGCATCAGGCAGCGTTTGTAAAATAATTTGGCTGCGTTTACGCAATTGATGAAAACGCATCTTTTTATCGAGCCCCAACGCGGCTTCGCCAAATAATTCACTTAGCTCGCCTGCGGCATTACGTCTTAGTAAATCCATTTGAAAAAATCGGTCTTGCCCATGCGCATAACCTAAACCGTAGGCGGCGTCGTTTCGGCTATTTGCATTTATCACTGCTTGCCCTAGTGCATCGCGCGAAATTTTTACAGGCTCTACTACCGCGTTACTACGTCCGTTTCCATCAAGGGCAGGTAAACTTAAACTAAGCACACCATAAACAACGGCGGTACTTGCCAGCCCTAATATCACAATTAATAATAACAAGCGTTTGATTACTTTAAACATCAACCTTTCCTTTGCACGTTTTGACCAAGCGTTAAGAGCATATAATAACCGCAGTTTTATTAAATAATAATGTTCTTGCTCGCAAAGGGTGAAATAAACATCAAAATCCACGATAATGTCAGCTCCACACATCGTGCAGAACTAGTTGAGATCAATATGACTGAAAAAACATTTATCAAAGGTAAAGACCGCGACCTAGAATCGTCAATCTCTACCATGCAAAACAAGCTTGAAGCCCTACACATTAATGTTGAAGAAGCGCTTTGGCTTAACCCTGTAGCTAACTGTTATTCGGTTCATATAAAAGACAGTGACTGCGGTGTTATGTTTACCAATGGTAAAGGCGCAACCGACAAAGCCTCTATTGCCTCAGCGCTAGGTGAATACTTTGAGCGTTTAAGCTGTAACTACTTTTTTGCAGACTTTTATCTAGGTGAAGAATTTGCCAATGGCGAGTTTACTCATTACCCAACCGAAAAATGGTTTAAAGTTGAAGGCGATGAAGTACCACAAGGTATTATGGATGAAAGCTTATGGAATTACTTTGACCCAGAGCGCGAACTTAACGCATCACACCTTTTTGATTTTAACTCAGGTAACGATGACCGTGGTATTTGTACCCTGCCATACACGCGCCAACGCGATAACCAAAACGTATACATTCCAGTAAACGTTATTGGTAATATTTTTGTATCTAACGGTATGAGCGCAGGTAACACTAAATTTGAAGCTCGCGTACAAGGTTTATCAGAAGTATTTGAACGCGCTATTAAAAACCGCATAATCGCCGAAGGTATTTGTTTACCAATCGTGCCTGAAGACGTTGTTAAGCAATACCCTCAAATTCACGAAGCCTGTGAAGAACTTCGCAGCCATGGTTTTCATCTGCGTATTGCCGATGCATCACTTGGGGGGATTTACCCAGTAATGAGCGTAACGCTTATTAACCCAACAGATGGTTCTGTATTTGCCTCTTTTGGTGCTCATCCTTCATTTGAAGTAGCGCTTGAGCGTACCGTTACCGAATTACTACAAGGTCGTCGTTTAGATCAACTAGATGTATTCCAACCTGCAACATTTGATAACGATGAAGTAGCAACACCAGAGAACATTGAACTGCACTTTATTGATTCAAGCGGTTTGATTTCGCATGATTTCTTCCGTGCAAAACCTGACTTTGAATTTGTACACTGGGACTTTAGCGGCACAACAGAGCAAGAATATAACTTCTGTACTGACCTGATTCACAGCATGGATCACGATATATACATCATGGATTATACGCACCTAAACGTATACGCATGTCGTATTTTAGTACCGGGCATGTCAGATATTTATCCAGTTGATGAGCTTATTTGGCGCAACAACAACGAAGGCGCAAAATTTCGCGAAGCATTCCTATCGCTTGATCAGTACGATGCAGAGCAATGGATGGAAATTTACGACAGCCTAGAAGAAGCAGGTCATAGCGATATTATCCGCGCCGCAGAATTTATTGGTTTAGCAACCGATGCCGACACACCATGGCACACACTGCGTATAGGTGAACTTAAAGCGCACTTATGTTTAGCCGCAGGTAGCGAAGAAGCCATTGATTGGGTTGACTGGATACTTCATACAGGCCAAGTAAACGAAGATGCAATGCGCCACTTCCGCTGTTTAAAAGCGATTCTTGAAATTAAATACGATGACGAGCGCGAATACGCTGATTACCAAGATGCATTAGGCTTAATGTTTGGTGCTAATAATGTAGCGCTGGCTATTGAAATTGCCGAAGGTAAAAAGCAGTTTAACGGTTTAACTTTTCCAGGTTTATCGCTTGAAGGCTTTAAAAAGCATGCGGCACTACTTGATGGTTACCGCAAGCTACACGTAGCAAAGCAAAATCATTGGGCACGTGAAGTTAGCGATTCGTAACTCGCTAAACTACTAATTATAAAAAATAAACGGCGCATTTGTTAATGCGCCGTTTTCATTTATGTCATAAATTAGCTATAGTTAATTTGCCTAAATTAACGCCACGATGTAGCTAATGCCACCGTCTAGTAATAACAAAAAAACGAATGTTCATAACTTTAAGCTGACCTTTTGGTTATCGCTTACGCTAACTGTACTAGTTGGTGTTGTTCTTGATCGTATTAACTATAATCGTGTAAAAGATGCTCACCGCCTACAAATTCTTTCAGAAGTAAGTACTTATAGAGCTCAACTCGAATCAACCTTAGTTTCTAATATTCAACTAGTACGGGGTTTAGGTGTTGCCGTTGCCGCAGAACCGGGTTTAGAACAAGAACGCTTTGAACAAATCGCAGCCCCTCTTTTTGATACATCAAATGAACTTCGTAATATTGGTGGCGCTCCCAATATGGTCATTCAAATGACCTATCCTTTAAAAGGGAACGAAAAAGCAATTGGCCTTAATTTTTTAGATAATAAAAATCAGCGCACTGATGCACTTAGAGCCCGCGATACCAACACAATTATTATGGCAGGACCGCTAACATTAGTTCAGGGGGGGGAAGCATTAATCGCCAGGGTTCCGGTGTATACCCCTCCCAATAATGAGTTTTGGGGGTTGTTGTCGGTTGTACTCGATATTGACAAGGTTTATATCAATTCTGGCGTTTACGAATTAGAAAAACAGTACAACGTTGCCATTCAAGGACGTAATGGTTTAGGTAAAAAAGGCGAGTTTTTTTTCGGCAATCAAAATATTATTCAGCAAGATCCTCTTGAGTTCACTCTAAATTTTCAAGGCGGCAGCTGGCAGTTATATGTAGCGCCAAAAATCGGTTGGAGCCCTCCTATTTCATCAATATGGCCACTTCGGTTATCGATTATTATTATTTGCGGGTTATTAATCTGGGCCTTTTTATTCTTTTTGAAAATGCTTAATCGTCAGCAACAAAACGAAAAAATGCTTGAAGCAATGAGTGATCTAGCTCAAATAGGCGCATGGTCATTTAACTTAGAAACTAAACAAGTGTATTGGTCTGATATGACCAAAAAACTATTTAAATACCCATTAAATAACCAACCAGAATGGCCTAAAGATTTAAACTACTTTAAAAAAGGCACTAGCCGAGAAACAATTAAACCTTTAATTGAACGAGCCATAAAATATGGTGAAAGCTACGAAGTTGAATTAGAAGTAATGGATGCAGAAGGTGAATCTGTTTGGGTACTCGTACATGGTGAAGCAGAACGAAAGAATGGACGATGCACACGTATTTTTGGCTCACTACAGAATATTGATACCCGTAAAAAAATTGAATTAGAAAATAATAAAACCGCATTACATAACGAAATTTTAGCTTCTCTTACCGTTAATAAATTAATATTAAATGGGCAACTTAGCCAATCGAAAGATATTATCACTGAAGCAATCTGCCAAGCATTCGATATTAAACGTGCCAGTATTTGGTTTTTTAATGAAGACAAGTCTCAACTAAGCCCCTTTGCCATACATAGCAAACATTCGTCTAGTGACAAAATTGACTCTATTTGGCTAAGAAAAAACAACCCCGGCTTTTTTAATGCAATAGATCATCAAGCAGTATTTAATGCACCCGATGCACTAGAACACCCAATACTCGCACCAATTAAAGAGCAGTATTTAATGCCACTCGAGATTAAATCAATGCTGTGCATAATTATTCCTGCGGGAAGTGGTGCTATAGGCGTTGTTTGCGCCGAGCAATGTCAATCCAAGCGCCACTGGTCTAAAAACGAAGAAAGCTTTTTAATTGCCGTTGCAGCGTTAATAGGCAGCTTGCACTCGAGCCAGCAACGAATTGAAACTGAACAAAAGCTGGTTGCCGCTAAAGAAACTGCAGAACAAGCTGTTGAAGCTAAAAGTGAATTTTTAGCGAGTATGAGCCACGAAATTCGCACCCCTATGAATGGTGTTTTAGGCATGCTTAATATAATTAAGCAAACGCAACTAGACCTGCAGCAAAAGCATCATATCGAACTTGCTCAGTCATCAGCTCAATCTTTACTTAATATAATTAACGACATATTAGACTTTTCTAAAATTGAAGCCGGTAAGCTCGATATTGAAAACGTGCAATTTAACCTACCTCGGTTATTAGGAGAAGTGGTTGAGTCGTTTGCTTTAAAAGTAGAGCAAAACAATACAAAACTTATTTTAGATGCCACTCAAATTACAGTTAGCGAAATAATTAGTGATCCGAACCGCTTACGCCAAATTTTGAATAACTTAATTGGCAACGCCGTTAAATTTACTATTGATGGCGAAGTAGTTATTACCGCCAAAGTGGATGAAACAACGGATGGCTCGTTTCTACAATGTTCGATTATTGATACTGGTATTGGTATTGACCCTAAAAAGCAAGCGTCGTTATTTGATTCGTTTACACAAGCAGATACCTCAACTACACGCCAGTTTGGGGGCACAGGGCTTGGCCTTGCCATAGTAAAACAACTGTGTGAGCTGATGAACGGTGAAGTAAGTGTAAACAGCATGCAAGGTGAAGGAAGTACATTTTCTTTCACAATACAAATACAGCCTCGCTTAAGTAAAGAACAAGATTTACCGAGTCATTTAATTAAAAACAAACATATTTTAATTATTGATGAGTGCTCGTTAAATGCAAATACAGCCAGCAAACAACTCACGGTATGGGGTGCAAAGGTTAATTGCATACATGACTATCTTGAGGTTGATGATTATTTAAATAATGTAACCACCCACCCTGAAGCTATTTTAGTTGATTACTACTTTTTTGAAAAAGCGCCGCAAACGCATATAACTGGGCTTAAAAACTTTATAAATATGCATAGTTGCAAGTTAGTTCTTATGGCGCCAATGAGTTATTCACCTGAGGAGTCTAAAGTAGGTATGGAAGTCGACTGTATGATTTTCAAACCACTCACACCTTCTGATTTGTTTGACTCACTCACTAACGATAAATACATTGAACAACAGCAGCAACAAGCACAACTACAAAATAAACTAACTAAAGCACCAGTACTCGATTCATCAGAACCACAACTACTGCTCGTTGAAGACAATAAAATAAACCAAGTAGTTGCCTCGGCGCTATTAAAGCAAGCAGGTGTGACTTTTGATATTGCTGAAAATGGGCTTGAGGCAATTGTAAAACTCAATGCAAAACAAGGTAAGCCATATAAGCTAGTTTTAATGGATTGCCAAATGCCTGAAATGGATGGCTACCAAGCTACTAAAGCCATTAGAGAAGGCGATGCAGGTAAGGGTAATGAAAATATTACTATTATTGCACTTACAGCCAATGCCATGCAGGGCGATAAAGAAAAATGCCTAGCAGCAGGCATGAACGATTATTTAAGTAAGCCGCTCGATTTAGCCGCCCTAAAACCTAAACTCCAGCAATGGCTTGGTATCCAATAAAGGTGTAAGCTAATAAAATACGCTTACTAATTTGAGATTATTTATGCAGTTATCAGCAAATCAACAACGTATTCTTGGTTGCTTACTAGAAAAACAAAGCACAACGCCAGAACATTATCCGCTATCGTTAAACGCTCTAGTGAACGCATGTAATCAAAAGTCTAATCGCGATCCTGTGTTAAATCTTACAGATAGTGACGTGCAAAACGCACTTGATGAACTAATAGACATGCGTTTGGTAACTATAGATGAAGGGCTTTCTGGTCGCGTAAATAAATACGACCACCGCTTTTGCAACACTGAGTTTAGTAATCTGCAATTTTCTGCTCAGCAACGTGCCATTGTTTGTTTATTACTTTTACGTGGTGCCCAAACTCCAGGTGAATTAAGAACTCGCAGTGCTAGGCTTGCTGATTTTAATAACGTAAATGAAGTAGAAACAGCGCTCAATAAACTGATTGAAAGCGATTACGCCCGTAAATTAGAACGAGAAGCAGGTAAACGCGACAGCCGATACATTCATTTATTTGGCGAACAACAAAATAATCCCGCCGATGCCTTTGTTGCTCTACCAAGCGAAGTAATTAAAGATAAAGAATTAAGTGATTTACTGGCAGAAGTGGAAGAATTAAAAGTAGAGCTTCGCAAAATAAAAGCTCATTTAAAACTTTAATTAATTAAGACTAAATCACATAATAAGTTTATTGCGTATCACATATTAAATTTTATAAGGAGCTGGCAATGCGCGCCGAAATTATGGCTGAAATGAAGGTTAAGCCAACTATTGATGTAAATGCTGAGATAACTCGCCGGGTTGCTTTTATTAAAGCACGTTTAGTAGCAGCTCACTCACGATCACTAATATTGGGTATTAGTGGTGGTGTTGACTCATCAACTTGCGGCCGCTTATGTCAACTTGCCGTAAACGAGCTAAATAAAGAACACGATACTGACAAATACCAATTTATTGCTGTGCGCTTACCTTATGGCGTACAAGCCGATGAAGACGAAGCGCAAATGGCGGTTGATTTTATCCAGCCAAGTAAACGTATGACCGTAAACGTACAACCTGCGGCTGATGCATTGCATGAGCAAGCGATAGCTGCTGTAGTTGGCTGTGGTGAAGCACTGCCTGAGCAAGCTCAGATAGATTTTGTTAAAGGTAATGTTAAAGCACGCCAACGTATGGTTGCTCAGTACGAAATTGCAGGCTTTTGCCAAGGCTTAGTAGTGGGTACCGACCATAGTGCTGAAAATATTACTGGTTTTTATACTAAATTTGGTGACGGCGCGTGCGATTTAGCTCCGCTATTTGGTTTATCAAAACGCCAAGTGCGTGCACTTGCTACTGCGCTCGGTGCCCCAGCTTTATTAGTAGAAAAAGCACCTACAGCTGATTTAGAAAGCGATCGCCCAGGCTTAACCGATGAAGAAGCACTTGGTTTGAGCTATGAGCAAATTGATGACTTTTTAGAAGGTAAATCTGTTTCTAAAGACGTTGAACAAAAGCTTGTAAGTATTTACATGCGTACACAACATAAGCGCCAACCAATTCCGACAATTTACGATTAATGTTTTAGTAAAATAAAGCAATTAACGCCTTTGAGGATTAATTGCTTTTTTGATCGACAGATTAAGAAACTGCGTATATTTTAGTAAATTAACGCTTTAAATTTTATAAACCAATTGCGTTAAATTAGTGATCTATTATAGCCCTAAGAAAATAGCGATAGATCGATCATGTTTTAACAATATTGGTATAAGTTACCCGCCAAAGAGAACACTGCCTTATATGACATCGCCCATCTTAATTACCGGCGCAGGCCAACGTATTGGTTTAGCGCTCGCTCAGCATTATATAGCCCAAGGGCAGGCTGTTATTATTACGTATCGTACTCGCCACAACGCTGTTGATAAATTAGAGCAACTAGGCGCTGTATGTATTTATGCCGATTTTAGTACCGATGACGGTATAAGTGCATTTATAAATACGCTTAAAGAGCATACAACATCGCTGCGCGCTGTTGTTCACAATGCATCAAGCTGGGACTGCGAAGCTAACAATCCTGACTTTGCAGTACTGTTCGATAATATGATGCGTATACACGCCAAAACACCGTATTTAATTAATTTAATGTGCGCTGAGCTGCTTATAAACTATCAGCAAAGTGAAAAAGTACCTGCTGATATAATTCACCTTACTGATTATGTAGTTGAAACAGGCAGCCCTAAACACTTAGCTTATGCAGCAAGTAAAGCAGCTCTCGATAACTTAACTAAATCGTTTAGCGCTAAATATGCGCCAAACATAAAAGTGAACTCGGTTGCTCCATCACTCATTATTTTTAATGAACATGACGATGAGCAATATCGAGCTAAAACCCTTAAAAAATCATTAATGGGCATTGAACCCGGATGCCAAGAAATTATCAATAGCATTGATTTACTATTACAAAGCCACTACATCACAGGGCGCTCTTTGCCTGTTGATGGCGGCCGTCATTTAAAGTAAATATAAATAAACTGAGATATTTATGCACAATGAATTAAAAGAAAGTTACGAAAAAATCATCACCGCAGTAGGCGAAGATGCTAACCGCGAAGGCTTACTTGATACGCCAAAACGTGCTGCAAAAGCAATGGAATATTTAACGCAAGGGTATCGTCAAACGCTTGATGAAATAACTAATAAAGCGGTATTTACATCTGACGCTGACGACATGGTGTTAGTGCAAGACATAGAGCTTTACTCTATGTGTGAGCATCATTTACTACCTTTTATTGGCCGTTGCCATATTGCTTATATTCCAAACGGTAAAGTATTGGGCTTGTCTAAATTTGCACGTATTGTTGATATGTTTTCACGCCGCTTTCAAATTCAAGAACAGCTAACGCATCAAATCGCTAAAGCAGTTGAAGAAGTTACTGGCGCTAAAGGTGTGGGCGTTATTGTTGAAGCAAAACACATGTGTATGATGATGCGTGGTGTAGAAAAGCAAAATTCAAGCATGCGTACATCAGTAATGTTAGGTAACTTTAGAAGCGACCCTAAAACACGCAACGAATTTTTGCAGCTTATAAAAGGTTAACCCTATGGCTAATGCAATTATTAACGTTACTAATTTGCGCCTGCGTACGTTTATTGGCTTTAACCCCGATGAGCGTGAAAAAAAGCAAGATGTAGTGATCAACCTAGAGATTCACTACCCTGCTGATGACGCGTGTAAAACGGATGAAGTTGACCAAGCACTTAATTATAAAGTGATCACCAAAGAAGTAATTAGCTTAGTAGAGCAAGGCCACTTTTTACTGCTCGAAAAATTAGTGGCTGAAATTCTTGCGGTTTGTCACTCACACCCAAGTGTTCATTACGCTAAAGCACGTGTTGATAAACCGCATGCACTGCGTTTTGCCGACTCGGTGTCGTTAACGCTTGATTGGGCTAAATAAGGCCTTAAAAAATTTATTTAAAAAAGCTTTTCGAATCCTACGGCAAGGGCGATAACCGCTAAATAGCGCGCGCCTTTGCCTAGTGTTACTAGTAATAAAAACATACTAAAGCGTACTTTAAATATCCCCCCAATTACAGTTAGCGGATCGCCTACTACTGGCAGCCAAGCAAACAACAAACTATACACACCGTATTTATTAAATTGCTTTTGTGCGCTATCAAGCCCTTTTTGCGATACAGGAAACCATTTTTTATCTTTAAAACGCAGTACCTGCGTGCCTAACCAGTAATTAACGCAGCTTCCCAATACATTTCCAAGTGTTGCTACGCACCACATAAGCCATAAATTAACTTTACCTTGGGCAATCATCCCCACCATTATCACCTCAGAAGAGCTAGGCAGTAATGTGGCAGATATAAATGCGCTAATAAATAACGTGAGATAAAGCATAATGCCCTTATGGCTAAACGTAAAAACCCAGCCTATAGCTGGGTTTATAATACCAATTTTATTAAAAACATGATCATTCTAGCGTATTAAATAACTCACTAACGACGTTAAAAATTATTTATATAGAACAACTATGTATCATAATTTTAGCCTTGTTATTGAGCTATTTTCTTATCGCTATAATAGATCACTAATTTAATGCAATTGGTATAAAAATAACTGAGGTTTTATTTTATCAAATTTAAACTAAACGGGTAATTAAACTCTTTACCTTCGTTAGCTTTAATACTCGCCATTACAACCATTACAAACCCAAAAATTGCCACTATAGGTAGTAATATTAAGCCTACTGCTACAAACATCAGTAAAAAACAAACTACATATGCAATTGCCATCGTTATTTGAAAGTTAAGCGCCTTTTTACCGTGCACGTCAACAACTGGCATCTCATCTTTTTTAATTAACCACACAATTAATGGCCCAATTATTGAGCCAAACGGCACAATAAATCCGGCAAGCGCACTCAAATGGCATAACATAGCCCACATACGGTCATCTTTGTTAACTGGTTCAACCTGTTGATTTTCTTCCATAACACTCTCCTTTTTGTTTTATGTATGTTGCCTCTTAACTAAACAAATGTCTACAAATCAACCAACGTATTTGTATTTAAAAATCACAGCGTGAAATCTTGTGATAAAAAAGTGATAAGTTTGTGAGAGTTTCTGGAGACGATTATTCAATACTTAACTCGAATCATCACTTACAGGAATAATAATGAAAACTTCTACATTAACAATTGCAATTCTTTTAGCGGCAGCTAGCCAATCGACTATGGCCGCAGAATTAGACCTAAAAGTTACTAACCTAACCAAGGGTATTCACTTCACTCCACTATTAATTACAGCACACAACAGCGAAGACACACTATTTGAAGTAGCAACAGAGGCATCTACAGCATTACAAACAATGGCTGAAGGCGGCAATATTGCAGAGCTAGTTGCACAAGCAACTGCAGCGGGCAGTGATATGGCTGCAAATCCAGCTGAAGGTTTACTTGCACCAGCCGCATCTACAACGGCAACACTAACAACTACTGACGGTAACGAGTACCTATCTTTAACTGCAATGATGCTACCAACTAATGATGGCTTTGTAGGCTTAAACAGCTGGAAAATCCCAACAGAAGCGGGTACTTACACAATTAATTTAAATGCTTACGATGCAGGCACAGAACAAAACAATGAGCTTGTAGTTGAAGGCTCTGGCGCTCCAGGTACTCCGGGGATTCCTGCGGCTCCAGGTGGCGACGCTGGCACTGGCGGTACAGGTATATTAAGTGGTGATACAAATACAAGCATCCATATTCACCCAGGTAGCTTAGGCGATGACGATTTAGAAGCGGGTAATAGCGATTTAAGTAATACAGTACACAGATGGTTAAACCCAGTAGCGCAATTAACCGTTACAGTTAAGTAGGAGCATGATTATGTCATCTGCTAACAACCTTAAAAAAAGTCTACTAGTGCTTGCACTTGCAACCACACTTGCAGCGTGTAGCGATAATGATAACGACCCAGTTGTTGAAGAGCCGGTCGTTGTTGAGCCAATTGTTGTAGAACCTGTGATCAGTGAGTTTACTATTACTTTTAGTAACTTAACTGCAGGACAGCCTTTGTCACCACTCTCTGTCATTGCTTTTGAAGATGAAGCACCTTGGACATTCGGTACAACAGCTTCTGTTGGTTTAGAAATGCTTGCAGAAAGCGGTGCAAATGAAGAATACCTCAGCTACGAAAGTGCACTTGCTGCAGTTTCAGCTGAAGGCGCTATTGGCCCTGGTGAAACCACCACAGTAATCATTACTGTTGAAGAGCAAGAAACGCTTAATTTGTCATTTGCTGCCATGCTTGGGAATACAAATGATGCTTTTACCGGTCTTAGTTCTTTAGATGTATCAACATTAGAAGTTGGCGGCTCGTTATCACGCACTACGACAGCTTATGATGCGGGTACGGAAGCAAATACAGAAACAGCTGAAACTGTGCCAGGTCCTGCCGCTAGCGGTGAAGGGTTTAACGAAATACGTGACGATACAGCCGATATAATAACGATGCATCCAGGCATTGTTTCAAATCAAGATGGATTATCTACATCAGCACTTGGTGTTGAACATAAGTTTGATAACCCAGTATCGAAAATAGTAATTACGCGCACGCAGTAACGTTCCAGCTTGTAATGGGGAAGTAAGGGAGCACGGATGCCCCCCTTTTTACGAGGTAATACATGCGTCACGAAAAAATATTAGTAGTAGAAGATGACAGAGAAATAGGTAAGTTAATTACCACGCAGCTAACGTCGCTTAACTTACATGTTGATCATGTTGTAAGCGCAGAACTTGCCTTAAAAAAAATAGCTAAGCATCCCTACGGACTTATTTTACTCGATATAAACTTACCCCAAATGGATGGTTTGAGCTTATGCCGAAAAATAAAAGAGCATTACCCAACTACCTCCGTAATTTTACTCACCGCGCTTAGTAGCGATATGGACAGAGTTATTGGCCTTGAAATGGGCGCCGATGATTATATTTGTAAACCCTTTTTTGCACGCGAATTACAAGCCAGAGTAAAAACCCAATTACGCCACAGAGCACAACTACTCGCTAGCCAAAATAACGACAACTCCCCCGTTGATAGCGAACAAACACTAAATGTAGGCTCACTCAATATAGAATTTAGTTCGCACCAAGTGTATTTAGGCAAGCAAGCCCTTAACCTTACCGCCACCGAATTTGATTTACTCGTTTACTTTGCACGCCATCCTAATCATGTTTTTAGCCGCCAGCAGTTACTCGATAAGGTATGGGGTTACCAACACAGTGGTTACGAGCACACGGTTAATTCACATATAAACCGCTTACGTGCCAAGCTAGAAGAACACCAACAAGCGCCTATCATCGAAACAGTTTGGGGTGTTGGTTACAAACTAAACCCTAGCCAACTCAATTAAGACACCTATTATGAAATTATCTTTGTATCAAAAATTAGCTATATCGCTAGTCGTGATTTTTTGTTTTATTTGCGCCCTAGTTTACGGCTGGAGCAAGCAACTGGAACTCACCTCAAAACACCACGCCGAACAAAATCTGCACTTAGCGTTAGCGGAACATTTAGTACAAGATAACCCACTAATAAAAGAAGGTGTTTACGACTATAAAGCGCTTGAAAACCTCTTTCATACCTTAATGTTATTAGGTCCTGCGTTTGAATTTTATTTTGTAGACGAAACCGGAAAAATTCTTACTTACTCAGCAAAGCCGGGTAAAGTTAAACGCACGCATATTAGTTTAACGCCTTTAAAAAGGCTGATTAACGACCCAAGCGCTGCTCCTATTTATGGTGACAATCCTCGTAATAAAGAGCAACAAAAAATATTTTCAGCCGCGCCAGTATTTAATCAAGATAAGCTACAAGGCTATTTATATGTAATTATTGGTGGTGAGGCTTACGATACCTCCCTAAGCACTGTAAAAAATAATGATAAGTTATGGCTAGCTGCTTTATGGCTTGGCTCTGCACTAGCATTTTTATTTATTGCGATGCTAATTTTGCTACGTTTTTTTACCAACCCAATTCAGCGCTTAGCACGCGATGTTAGTAATATTGAAGCCGCTAACTACAGCCTTACCGACACCAAGCTAAGTAACTATTCAACGCAAAAAAGTAACGAAGTGCATAGTTTAGGTCGAAGTATTCAAGCCATGTTAACGCGTATTAATGAGCAGTTTAAAGCGCTTGAACAAGGCGATAAACAACGCAAAGAGTTACTAACTCACTTATCGCACGACCTACGTACACCACTTGCTTCACTGCAGGGGTTTTTAGAAGTATTAAATCAGTCAGGCGAGCAGCTAAGTAAAAAAGAGCAGCAAGAATACTTGCAGGTATCGCTTAATAATTGCGGGCAATTAAAGCTACTCATAGAGCAAATATTTGAGCTTGCTCACTTAGAAAATGGCGAAATAAGTATAAATAAAGAAACCTTTAATTTAGGTGAACTCATTTACGATTGCATGGCAAAATTTAGTTTAGCCGTTGACAAAAAAGGCATTAGTTTGTCGGTAGAACCTGCGATTTGTGATTTTCCTGTGGTTGCCGATATAGCTAAATTAGAGCGCGTGTTAAGTAACTTAATTGATAATGCAATTAGGCATACCCCTCGCGGCGGCAGCATTGCAGTACATGTAAAACGCAGTGACGATAATCAACTATTTGTGCATGTATCAGACACGGGAGTAGGCATAAAAGAAGATGAGCTGAATGCTATTTTTGATCCGCACTACCAAGCAAGTAATTCTAATAAAGAAGGGCGCCAGCAAGGTGGTTTAGGATTGGCTATTTGCAGAGGGTTATTAAAACTGATGGATAGCGAAATTTACGTACAAAGTGAAATTGGTAAAGGCACTATGTTTAGCTTTAACTTGCCACAAAAAAAGGTGCTTTCTTAAAAAGCACCTTACATTTTTTGTTTATTTTAAATATATAAATTAATTACTTTTTAATACCCGCTAAATCAAGCATAAATGCATAGTTTAACGCGGTATCTTCTAAACGTTTAAAGCGACCCGATGCGCCGCCGTGCCCTGCTTCCATATCTATTTTAAACAGTAACTTATTGTCATCAGTTTTATAGTCACGCAGCTTAGCAACCCATTTTGCAGGTTCAAAGTATTGAACTTGTGAATCGTGCAAACCAGTCGTTACCAACATATTAGGATACGCTTGCTTAGATACTTGGTCGTATGGCGAGTAAGACAGCATGTAATCGTAATACGCTTTTTCGTTCGGATTACCCCATTCGCCGTATTCATTTGTTGTAAGCGGAATGCTCGCATCAAGCATCGTTGTTACTACATCTACAAACGGTACCGCAGCAACCATGCCTTTATAAAGCTCAGGCGCTTGATTTGCTACTGCGCCCATTAATAAGCCACCAGCACTGCCGCCTAACGCAAATATTTCATCTTTTGCGCCATACTTTTGAGAAACCAATGCTTTAGTTACGTCAACAAAGTCGTTAAATGTATTCTTTTTAGTTAGTAGCTTGCCGTCTTCGTACCAAGGGCGACCTAGCATTTGCGAGCCACGTACATGGGCAATTGCAAATACAAAACCACGGTCTAACAAGCTCAAACGTGAGCTTGAGAACGTTGGATCCATGGTTGCACCATACGACCCATAACCATATTGCAGTAGCGGGTTAGTGCCATCTTTTTTAAACGTATCTTTACGGTAAACTAAACTTACCGGTACTTTTATGCCATCGCGTGCTGTTACAAAAATACGCTCTGAAGCGTAATTGTCAGCATCAAAATCACCTAACACAACCTGTTGCTTAAGAAGCGTTTTATCGCCAGTCGCTAAATCTACATCGTACGATGAGCTTGGAGTGGTCATGCTTGTGTAGTAAACACGTAACGTGCTGCTATCTATATCGTTATTGCCATAAGTACCAATTGTATAAGCGCTATCGTTAAAGCTCAGTGGTAACTCTTTACCTGTTTTTAAATTACGCGCAATCAACTTTGATTGGCCCATTTCACGTTCTTGGTAAACTAAGTAGTCATTAAATAAATCAATGCCTTCGAGTTTAATATCATCGCGCGCTGGGATCACACTTTGCCAATTAGCCTTGTCGCCTGCTTTATCAATATCAACTTTCATCAGCTGAAAATTTACAGCATTTAAGTTAGTTACAATGTAGTAAGTATTCCCTAGCTTCGAAATATCATATTCAAGCCCTGCTTCGCGCTCAATTAAACGCTTAGGCATTGCTTTAGCATCATCAGCACTTAATACCGATACGCCTGATGCAGCCGTGCTGCTGTGCCAAATATAAATCTCTGACTCGTCTTTACTCTTACTCATACCCATGTAATAGCTGGTATCAGTTTCTTCGTAAATTAGCTCATCATCAGCTTGCGGTGTACCTAACGTGTGACGGTAAACTTGGTAGCCTAACAAGGTTTGTAAATCTTTTTTAATGTAGTAAACCGTTTTATTATCGTTTGCCCACACAATGCCACCGTTAGTGCCTTCAAGTGTGTCTTCGAGTAATTTACCGGTTGTTAAATCTTTTATTTTTACGCTATAAATACGACGACTAACAGTATCTTCACCATAAGCCATTAAATTGCCATTCGGGCTTACATCTAAACCACTTACTGCATAATAATCATGGCCTTTAGCAAGCTCATTTACATCTAAAATCACCTGCTGATCGGTACCTGCAAAATCGCTACTGCGCAAATAAGTGGTGTACTCGTTATCGCCACGTGTTTGCGTTGAGTAAAAATAATCACCGCTTTTAACTGGGACTGAATCATCGTCTTTTTGAATGCGCCCTTTTAGCTCTTCAAACAACTCACTTTGCAACGTTTTAGTGTGTGCAAGCATGGCATCAGTGTATGTATTTTCAGCTTCTAAATAGTTAATTACCTCTGGTGCTTTACGTTCATCATCACGCAGCCAATAGTAATCATCTATACGCGTGTCACCATGAATAGTCATTTCATGTGGCACTTTTTTAGCAACCGGGGCAACAGCTTGGGCTACTTGAACCGTTTTAACTTGTGTATTATTTTTTTTGGTTTCTTCAGGGGCTTGATTACAGCCACTTAAAATAGCGAGCGATAGTGCTGCGAGTGCGAATGGAGTACGTTTCATCAGTCAAAGTCCTTGTTGTATTTTTATTTTTTATTAAGTAATTAAATATACCTAAAAATAACCTGTGTTGTGATTTAGTTTGTGAAGCTATGTAAAGTAAATCAACGTAATTCCTCTTTTCTTAATAAGCCTACATCAGGTACTCTGTAGATATATAAATCACTTTTAGGCTCAACTGATTAAGGGTAGTAATGAATAGCGAAGTAATTAACATTTTAACAATGGCAAAAGTAATTCAAACGGCCGTTGCTCCCGTATTTTTAATCACAGGTATAGCAGCAACTTTAGGTGTTTTATCTAATCGCTTAGCACGAATTACCGACAGAGCGCGCTTATTGGAGCGAAGATTAAAAGTAAATACAGATGACGATTTTAATAAGTCGCTAGCAACAGAACTGCGCGCTTTATTAAAAAGATCGCGTTTTATACATATTGCTTTTAGTTTAAGTGTATTAAGTGCCTTACTTGTATGTGCTGTAGTTATGTTTTTATTCTTGTCACACATTCAATCAATTAACTTAAGCGTGACTATTGCTTGTTGTTTTGTAGCTGCCATGGCGTTACTTATTTGTGCATTTATTTCGTTATTAGGTGAAGTGTTTTTAGCAACCCGCAGCATGCGTCGCGGGATGATATTTGCCGATATAGGAATTAATGATTAACTTTTCATAAAAAAACCCCGAATAACTAATATTACTCGGGGTTTTTATTAAATAAGCTTATTTAATAAAATAACTTATTGCGCAGTATAAATCGTCTCTAGTACTTCAATTCTAGCTTCTTTAGCATAACCTGAAGCATTTAACTGCTCTGCTGCAACTAAAATATCTTGTCCATCATTCACTGCTAAAACGGCAATCTTAGTACCAGGAAATACAGACACCACTTTTAATCCAGCCGCTGCAGCAACGTCGCTAGCAGTAATACCATCTCTTAAAAGTACCGTAATATTACCTGATAAAGAACTTAAGCTATTAGTTAAAACATTACGTACTAAAGTTCCTTTAGTTACTAAATCAGATGCGCTTGAAACATCTACAACAGCCATATCGCCTTTTTGCATAACTACATGCTCATCGGCAGCAACACTTGATGGAACTAAGCGTAAATTTCTCTCTACTTTATAAGAGCCAAAGTCAGCTTTAGTATACTTAATAGTAGATACTTGTTTTTTTGGTAATTGAAGCCTTTCATCAAAGCTTGTGTTTGCCGAAGCGCTTAAAGAAATACACGCAGCAGTACTTAATACAATTAATTTATTTATTTTCATTTTCATAATCCTTACTCTTGACCTGCGTGACCGAATGCGCGTAAAGACACACCCTCTAAAATACTCGCTGAGCTATTGTTAGTAATACCCGTGATTACGCCACCAAAAATATTATCCGGAGCATCACTAAATGCATAACTATTTGCACTTGTATCTAGTAAACGAACCGTCCAAGTACCTTTAGTCGACTCACCATAAAACGCATTTGAAAGCATTACAGCATCTTTTAAAACATACCCACTACTGAACCCAGTTGAAGTATCGTATGCTGGGTATAGCATCGCTTGTTTAGAGGACAGTAATACACTACGTGTACCCGCTGGCGATGTAACTTCTATAGCTAAATCTGTTCCGGCTGAAGTTTGTGTACCATCGCTTAAGCCAAAGCCCATCTCAGCATTACTTACATCTAACTTAAACTGCATTGCTTCAATGCTTAGCTCTTCAGTCACTTCAATTTCTTGTGTAAGACCCGTTGCATTGTTATCTGGAATTTCTAGTGCAAGTGCGTCTTCAGCAATTACTGAACCAACACCGCTCCACTGAGTAATAACTTGTTCACCTAAAGCAACATCGTAAGCCTTCGCCATAGAAACCGCAGCTCCAGCATCAGCACGACCAAAACCATATAAGTTATTGAAGTTATAACCGGCAGAGTTTTCAATCCAACCGTCGTGTGCAACAAATTCGCCTTCACCAACTGTTAATTTAACAGCAGCATTATCTGCATCAATTAAAGTGCTAGTTGATGCAAGGATATGGCGAACGTCACGCCATGTTAAATCTGGATTAGCCGAAAGAATTAACGATACCACACCCGATGCATTTGGCGCAGCAGATGATGTGCCATTAAACGTTGAAGTATAGTTACAGCTTGCATTGTCTGCATGGCCTGGGTAGTTAAATGGATATTGACTTGCAGCAAACTCTTCACCGTAAGCTTCAGCCCATGCTGCAATAGAACCACCATTGAAACCTGAATAACCATTAATACACGTCATTTGATCTGTTGTTACCATTGCAGGTGCAAAACGACCATACTCACCCGCTGGAGCCGACACCATTACGTTAGCACCCGCTGTAGAATAGCTAGTATGCTTCCCGTTCGCATTTACTGCAGCAACACTCAAGTAATAAGGATGCCCTTGGCTTGGCTCAAAAGCGCCATTGTAACAAGTTAAACCTAAGTCATTTGCACCATTATCAGCACAAAACGAGCCTTCTCTGTCGCCATCAATGAATGAGTTACCACTAGATTTCATGTTTAGCGCACCTTTACCATCACGAAGGTTAAGGTTAGGGTAGGATTCAATTGCTTCATCTAGTTCTGAATAGCCAAAGAATGCAGGGAACGTAATACCGTAACTACGGTTAAAGGCTGAAATATTTTCAGACGTACTAATACCACTACCAGGGAAGCCATGAGCAAGTAAATCAGTTTGTGCTACTTTATCTCCACCAAGGTAGTTCATACCGATTAAGCCAGCATCAGGTGCAACACCACGGCCGCCTTTGCCATTCCAACCTTTTGCTGCAATTAAGCCGGCAACACTTGTTCCGTGGTCACCACTGTTTGATGTACTTGTAGGGTCTGTACGATCTAGCGCTTCAGCGTTAAGGTTTAAAGAACGATTTGGTAATACGTTATCTACTAAATCTTCGTGGCGAATTTCCATACCCGAGTCAACAACAACAGCAGTTACACCAGCTCCTGTAACGCCTTGAGCATAAGCGGCTGTTACATTCATATCTTCACCAGCAACCAACCCTGTAGCTTCTGCATTAGCAAAACTAGCATCAACACTTGCTTGCGCTTCCTCTTCGGTATCACCGAATAGGCTTACGTATAAATTAACTAAGCCCTGCTTCATTTCATCACTTAATGAGTATGCTTTTTGGCCTGTATTATTTAGGTGCCATTGTTGATTTGCTAATGGGTCACCAACAACTCCTGAAATGTTTATTTGCGCAGAAGCCGCTTTACCATTTGCGTTTACAGTGTAATCAATAACTGCATCATCATCCGACATTGGAACATAAGTAAATGATGTTCCCTCTACAGTTAGAGTGCCGTGACTAAATGTGAATACGCCATCTTCTGCAACCACTGCTTCACCATTTTCAGTGAAGCTAAATGTAAGTGCATCACCATCGTTATCGCTGGCTTTAAATTCTGCAGTAACAGGGATCCATTGTTTTAAATCTGCAACAACAACATCACTCGCTTTAGGCGCTACGTCAGTAACTAATGGTACGCTGCTTTTATTATCGTCATCACTACTTCCACAACCAGAAAGTGAAACCACTATTGCAGCAGACAATGCTGACATTTTAAAAATATTATTTTTCATAAACTCTCTTTGTTAGTTATTTTTATGATGGGGGGGGAAGTTACACAACAGGAATCAAAATAACAACGAGGTGTTTACAGTCATTAACAATAAAGACAATAGATGTAACGATAGGGTAATCGTTGTATGCTTAGTTAAAGAAACAATTATTAAGCACATATATTAACTTGAACATTCAAAGAAGCTAATATAGAACAGGATTAACAATTACTTTAAAAGGGGCAAACATGAAATTGAAAAAAGTATTAGCAGGTATAGCATTAGCTACATGTGCACTTAGCGTATCGGCAAATTCTGCATTTAAAGAACCAAGTGACGCGATTGAATACCGCCAAGCAGCGTTTTCAATGATCTCAGTGCAAATTGGTGATATGGGCGCAATGCTAAAAGGTAAAGTACCTTTTGACGCAGAACAATTTAAAAAACGCGCTAACAACGCTGCAGCACTTTCAAAAATGCCATGGGAAGCTTTTTACGAAGGGACTGATAAAGGCGATACAGCGGCACTTGCTGCTGTTTGGGCCGAAAATGCAACCTTCGTTGAAAAAGCAAATGCTTTTGCAGCAAATGCAGATAAGCTAGCGTTAGCTGCTCAATCGGGCGATAAAGCCGTAATTGGTAAAGCTTTTGGCGCATGGGCTAAAGGCTGTAAAGATTGCCATAAGCAATTTAAAGATTAATATTTAGTTGTTTCGACTTAAGTCACAATAACTAAATAATAAAAAAGCACTGAGCGTTAATTACGGTCAGTGCTTTTTTTATGTTTTTTATCTACGAGACTTTAGCAGCTCGACCTTTAAATGGGCGCTTAAACACCGCACCAATATCACCTAAAATAATATATAAACACGGTACTAATATAAGCGTTATTAACGTTGCAAACATAACTGCAAAGCCAAGCGCTACTGCCATTGGTATTACAAACTTAGCCTGCAGGCTTGTTTCAAACATAATAGGTAATACACCAGCAAAGGTTGTTATCGACGTTAATAGTATTGCTCTAAAACGGGCACAACCAGCTTCTATTACTGCATTTTTAACGCTAACACCTTCGCGGCGAACTTGGTTAACGTAATCGGTCATTACAAGTGAGTCATTTATAACAACACCTGCTGCGGCAATTAAGCCAAATCCCGACATTAAGCTCATATCTAAATCAAACCAATAATGACCCCAAATAGCCCCGGTTAAACTAAACGGAATAACCGACATTACAATAAGCGGTTGCGAATAACTTTTAAGCGGTACAGCTAGCAGTATGTATACTAAAATCATCCCGCCAATAAAAAACATTATTTGCTCATTAGCTTGAGCTTGCTGCTCTTCTATTGCACCACCAAGTTCTGATTTAACACTTGGGAATTCTTCTATTAACTGTGGCAGTAAGTTTTCTTTTACTTGCTTAACTACTTCACCTGGCTCAATTTGCTCTTCATCAATATTGCCATAAACATACACGGTACGATAACCGCCTTCGCGACGTATATAGCTAATTCCTGGCGTTTCTGTTAATTCTACTACATCGCCAAGTAATACTTCTCGACCTTGCGGGGTAGTAACAACGGTGTGTTTAAGCGATGAAAATGCTTCTCGAGTCAGTTTAGGGTAGCGTACCATTACGCGTACTTCTTCGCCGTTTCGGATTACACGCTGTGCTTCGCCACCATAAAAACTAGCACCCACTTGATTTGCAATACCGGCTAAATCTAAGCCTAAATCGTAAGCAACAGGTTTAAGGCTCATTTGCACTTCTTTGCTCGCAGGATCTATGGTTGAGCTAATATCAAACAATCCTTTTTGCTGTTGAAGTAATTGAATAAAACGACGACCCGCTTGATTTAAAGTATCTATGTCTGAGCCATACAGTAAATAGCCAAACTCGCCGCCGCCATTACCACCGCCGCCACCAACATCGTCTTGAATAGTTAACGACTTAATACCAGCAATCGTCGGCATAGCCTCACGCCACCGGCGAGAAAGCTCAAATGCATTGTATGGACGTGAATCTTCGTCAACTAATGGAGCTAGTAACTGCGACTCAGTTCTGCCTTGATTAAATACCAATACATCACGAATAATCTTTTGGCCAAACTCACGTTCAGTTTCTTCATCGACTCTAAGTACCATAGCTTCTATTTCACGAATAGCAGCAATGGTTTGTAAGTCAGAAACGTTGTCGTTCATTTCTACTTGAATTTGTGGAAAGTCGTGCGGCACTTTAGGAGTTGGAACTGTACGTACTTTATTAGACGTAATAAGTGCAATACTGATTATAAACATTGCAATAAAAGCAAACAAAACAGTCCAGCGCCAATCAACACACTTAGCAATAAAACGTTTGTATGGCCCATTTACGAAACCAAAAAAGCGTGTGTTGAAGCGATCGCGCCAACCACCTTTTTTAATCGGCGAAAAGTGCGTATGAGCAATGTGAGCTGGCAGTATCAGCTTTGATTCAATCAAACTAAATACTAAACACAGCATTACTACAACGGCTATACCATAAAAGAAGGCACTTTCTGGCCCGCTCGACATTGTGAATGGTGCAAATACAGCAATTGTTGTTAACACACCAAAGGTTGCAGGGGTCGCGACTCGGTTAGCGCCACGCACAACATTTTCTACACCACCGCCGCTTTTTTCAACTTCGGTGTAGGCAGCTTCCCCTATCACTATGGCATCATCCACCACTATGCCAAGCACCATTATAAAAGCGAATAACGAAATAATATTAATGCTAATGCCAAATAGTGGCATCATCATCATGGCCCCTAAAAAACAAACAGGTAAGCCAATCATTACCCAAAGCGCTAGTTTAAAACGCAAGAATAACGACAACATAATTGCCACTAAAATAGCACCTTGAAACAGGTTAGCTTTCATCATATCAAGGCGAGCATTTAGGTAGTAGGTCATATCCATTAATGGCTCTAATCGAATACCTGGCGGTAGCTGCTTATTTTTTTGATCAATAAACGCTTTAACCGAATCCGCAACGGGAATCATGTTTTGCTCTTGCGTTGCTTTTACCGATAAATACACCGCGTTTTCGCCATTAAACTTAAAGTAGCGCTCACCTTCGGTAAATTGATCTTTAATAACTGCAATATCTTGCAGTAAAACTTTAGCGCCATACTCGCCAATTTTTACCGGAATTTGCCTAAACTCTTCACCCGAGTAAAACTGATTCTCGACGCGAACAGAAATAACACCTGCGTCTGTTTTTAGCTGCCCCGCCGAAAAGTTAGCTGAGTAACGGCGTACCGCATTCATCACATCACTAAGGGTTAGATTATATTGGCGCAGCGTATCGGGCTCTATTTCAATTGCTATTTCATCAAGAGGAACATCGTTTACCACTAACGACACGTTAGATAACTGTAGTAACTCATCCTCTATTTGGTTTGCTATAGGCTTAAGCTCTGTAAGTGGTAAGTCAGCAACGAGCGTCATACCTATTACGTCTTGCCTAAACTCAACCTGACTTATGGTGACCGGTTCCATACCCGCCGGAAAAGTCGCAATACCATCAACACGCAACTTTACTTTATCAAGCACATCGGTAAGTTTTGCATCGGTGTTTATTTCCAGGCTGGCTGTACCGCCATTTCTAAATGCGCGATACACGCCTTTTTTAATTTCGGTTATATCTTTAAGTGACTCTTCAACTTTTATAAGAATACTTTCTTCTATTTCCTGAGGAGAGGCACCTGGGTAATTAGCCTCAATATTAATGTAGTTAATCTCTACATTAGGAAACATTTGACGCTGAATCGTAAAGTAACTTATAGCCCCCATAATAATGATAAAAAACATCATTAAATTAGCGGCTACTGAATTATTAGCAAAGTAGGCAATTAGCCCTGTTTGTTTTTGTTGTATTGACTCGCTCATAACTATTACACCCTACAGCTGTTGCGTGTTTGAAGTGCTCGTTTCTGAGCTTTCAGGTTTTGCAGCTACACCTGCAATTTTAACCTGCATTCCTTTTTGCGGGTATTCAGGTAAAGTAATAACGAGTTTGTCATCGGCATTTAAACCACTGCTAATATAAAAATACTCACCCTCTTCACGAATAACCGTTACTTTGCGAGGCTCTAGTTCTTGATTTTCGTTTACTACCCACACAGTTTGATTGTTAACTAAAGCTTGCGGTAAACGGTAAATATTATTAAGCATTGCACCTGCAAAATTCACCTGTACGTAGCTGCCAAACTTAATGGCTGGTTGTATGTTTTTAAGACCGTATGGGTCTTCTATACGCACTACTAGACTACTCATACGCGTAGCGTTATCAACAATCCCTAGGTCGCGGTCAATTACACCTTCACGGGTGAAGCTGTTTAGGCCTTTTTGAATAATCGTTGCGGTAATACCTTTAATACGCTCTGGTAAAAAAACGCTATCGAACCCTGCTATAGGAATAATCACTTCAGCAGTTTCAATATTATTGAGCTCAGCAACTTGCGAACCCATAGTGACAAATTGACCAACACCTACATTTCGGCTAATAACCAATGCATCGTAAGGGGCTGTTACTTCACAATTATCTAAGTCACGTTGTGCACGTTTTAATGCAGCTTGCGCCGACTTTACAGATGCCTGCGCACTTAACACTTGAGGCTTACGTAAAAATAAGTCGGTACGCGCTTTACTTGGAAAACGCTTTGCTTCATCTGCGGCTACTTGAGCTTGGGCCTGCTCTTCAATTAAGCCTGCTTGTGCACGAGCAATTTCTGCCTCTGCAACAAGTACTGCTGCTTCGTAGTTGTCTTTTTCGATAGTAAATAACGTTTCACCGCGAGCAACGATGCCGCCGGCTACAAAATTAGGATGCCAACTTAACACTTCACCCGACACCTGCGCCGAAAGCTGTGTACTTTCAAGAGGCTTTACTTCACCGTAGCTATTAATAATAACTTGATGATCGTTTGCAGCCACTGGCTCAACTTGCACTGTTGGACGAGTATCAATTACTTCTTTTTTTTCTGGCTCTTGTGCAATGGCATTTATTCCCATAAAGCCAACAACACCAACAATTAGCGCTACAAATGGAAAAACCCATCTAAGTGAATTTGTTTGCATATCCTATTATCCCCAAAATTCTATTAACGTCATAATACCAGAGCCATATGAAACATTAAGGTGACATTTGTAAGCAACTGTTGCAAATACATATAAACCACTGCTATTTAGGGCTATAAAAATAACTTTGCATGCAGCTCACCTCATTTGTTATATTTTGTTACAAACTTTTGTTTATTAATATCAGTTAATTAGCGTTGTACACTTAAATTTCGTCGCGAAGATGTGCGAAATTAAATTAATTTACGTACAGTCCAATTAAATTAACAAATATTAAAAGTCTCAAAATGAAATTAACGACCATCACCCTTGCGCTTAGCTTAGCGTTTGGCAGCCATGCATTTGCAGCCGATAAAAAAGACGAAAAAGAGCCAAAAACACTTAGCGAAATGATCAAAGGACAAACCGAATTTGCCGGTATATTTAGCCTTTATCAAGACGAAAAAACCGGTAAGCACCTTATGGTGATTAACGAGTCCCAACTTAATACGCCGTTTGTATATTTTGCGCACACTGTCGATGGCGTTACAGATGCAGGCCATTATCGTGGTTCGTACCGTGAAACTAAGTTAATTGAATTTAGAAAATACTTTGATCGTATCGATATCATTAGCAAAACACCTCGCTACAAATTTGACGAAAACAGTGCAATTTCAAAAGCGAGTGATGCCAATATTAGTGAAGCGGTACTTGCGAGCATTAAAATAGAAAAAGAAGAAGACGGTAAAATAGCATTCAACGTAAATAAGTTATTTTTAAGCGAAGCACTTCATAAAGTATCACCTACGCCAAATCCAGCTGATAAAAACGCCAAAAAGCGCTTTAAAGTAGGCAAATTAGACGATAAAAAATCACGCATTATTAAACAGCGCCCATACCCTAATAATCTAGACGTGGTTGTTGATTACGTATTTACTAACCCAAGCCCAACGGTACGTGGCTCAAATGCAGTAAGCGACCCACGTAGCGTATCGGTAAAAGTTCAGCACTCGTTTGTTGCTTTACCTAGCAATAACTACGCACCACGTATGGATGATGCGCGCATTGGTTATTTTACAAATCAATTTGATCAAATGACATCTACCGATTGGGCACCTTATGAAGATGTTATAAAACGTTGGGATCTACAAAAGAAAGACCCTAGTGCAGCACTTTCAGAGCCAGTAAAACCAATTACTTGGTGGATAGAAAACACCACACCTATCCAATGGCGCGATACTATTCGTGACGCTGTTTTAACGTGGAATACTTCTTTTGAAAAAGCCGGTTTTAAAAATGCCTTAGAGGTAAAAGTACAACCAGATGATGCAGACTGGGATGCGGGCGATATTAATTACAACGTACTGCGTTGGACTTCGTCACCTAAGCCTCCATTTGGCGGATACGGACCAGCACTTGCTAACCCATTAACAGGCGAAATACTGGGCTCAGACATTATGCTTGAGTTTGTATTTATGAAAAACCGCTGGATTTATGACACACTTTTCACTCAAGGAACAATGAGCCACGGTGAAACAACAAATACCGGTGAGCTAAATTGCTCACTAGGGCATGAGATTCAACAAAATCTAATGCTTGCCAAAGGTCTTGCTAGCGGCGACAAAATTGAAGATAAAGAAATGCTTCGCCAAGGTCTAACGCAATTGGTACTTCACGAAGTTGGCCATACTTTAGGTCTTAACCACAATATGAAATCATCTATTTTGTGGGATGAAAAAGAAGTACACGATAAAAACAAAACCCAAGGCATAGTAACCGGTTCTGTTATGGATTATGCACCGGCTAACATTGCCCCAATTGGTATGCAGCAAGGTGATATTTTTCAAACAAAACCAGGTCCTTACGATGATTGGGCAATTAACTATGGCTACAGCGTAGCACTTGCAGATGAAGCTGCTGAGCAAGCTAGACTTGAAAAAATACTTGCTCGTTCAAGTGAACATGCCCTTGCCTTTGGTAACGATGCAGACGATATGCGCGCACCAGGTCGCCATATCGATCCACGTGTAATGATTGGTGATTTGTCGTCAAATCCTGCGGCCTATGGCGCAGATCGTATGGCGTTAATTAATAAATTATTTACTGAGCTAAAAGATAAAGCAACAGTTAAAGGTGAGTCTTACCAACAGCTTGTTACCTCTGCTAATAGCTTATTTGGTCAGTACAGAGCTCAAGCGGGTGTTGTTTCTCGCCAAATTGGTGGTGTGTACGTTGAGCGTGCTGTAGTGGGTGATACAAACGCAGATAAACCATTTACACCGGTATCGCTTGAGCGTCAAACACAAGCGATGGATATACTCGCAAAGTTTGTATTTGCACCAGACGTACTACAAAACATGCAACCTCTATATAGCTACTTGCAACTGCAACGTCGTGGCTTTAATCACTTTGGTAAAAATGAAGACCCTAAAGCACACAAAATGATTTTAGGTATGCAAAAGTCTGTACTTGCGCAGCTATTACACCCAGCCGTATTACTGCGTATTTCTGATACTGCTTTGTACGGTAATGAATATAGCCTAACTCAGTTTATGCAAGATTTAACCGCTAATATTTTTGTGAAAAGCAAAGACGCAAACTCTATTAGTCACAACTTACAAATTGAGTATGTTAACCAGCTAATCGCAATTGCAGGTCTTGGCAAAGCAAGTAAGTACGATAACTTAGCTAAAACAGCTGCGTTATATCAGCTAACTCAAATAGCCGATACCAGTATTGCTTGGGGTGCAGATACAGCAACTAAAGCGCATAAAAAATATATTGATCGCTTAATTGCAAAAGCACTAGAAGCGTAAAATATCTCTAAAAATTGAGTAAACCAAGGCCACGTTTAACGTGGCCTTTTTTATAACTTAATTCACAGATCAAATATAAATAGTGCCTTTTAAATACCTTACAGCATGCCCCGTTAAGGTGACGGTTGTATCACCCACTTCACATAGTAAATACCCGCCTCTGCTTGAAGCCTGATAAGCGCTTAACGTAGTTTTACCCAATTGCTGCGCCCAGTAAGGTGCCAAACCAGTATGAATAGAGCCTGTTACATAATCTTCGTCGCCACCGCTTGCAGGCCAAAAATAACGAGATATAAAATCATATTCAGCACTTGCAGCAGTGGCCACTACATCAAGTGGATAAAGCGTTTTTAAAAGCTCTGAGCTAGTTTTTAATTCAAGTATTTGATCGGCGTTTTCATAAATAACAAAGTAGGCTTGGCCATTTTTAAGCACTTTACTCGGTTGTATAGACAGGCCGTCAAGCAGTTGCTGAGGCACATTTTGTACTTCAACCGGTGCTTGTTTTGGAAAGGTCATTGCAAAGCTGCCATCGTCGTTTTTATTAACGATTAGCTCGCCCACCGCATCAGCAATAAAGCGAATTTGCGATATGTTATGCTCTTCACATAAAACATAGGCAGCCGCAAGTGTGGCGTGACCACAAAAATCGATTTCCATTAACGGCGAAAACCAACGAATAACAAAACTGCCATCGTCTTGCAGGCAGGTAAAAGCAGTTTCAGATACGTTATTCTCAGCGCCAATCTTTAGCATTAAATCGTCACTTAACCACGATTCTAGTGGGATCACTGCCGCATAGTTACCTTTAAATAACTCATTCGTAAACGCATCAATTTGATGAATAGCTAATTGCACTTTAATCCCCTAAACTATTTTATATACACGCTGAAGGTAAAATTTCTTTTGGTACTGTTGTTTTATTTTCGCCAACCGCTTGCATGCCAGTTACCGGTTCGTCAAACCCACATAACCACGCAATCGGGCTTGTAGGGCTTCCCGTTACAACTGCGGGTCTGAATGTTAAAACTGTATTTTGCAAAAGCTGTGAAGCTTTATTACCCAAGCTAATATGAATAGCACCATTATCAACTGTAATACCTGTTACTCGATTGCCAATCAAAAATTTACCTGCAGGCACACCTGCTTGTTCATTACTTGCTGGAAAACGCCTGTTTTCAAGATAATAAACCGTAACGTCTTCTCTAATGGCAGCTGCCATTGCAAGTGGGTCAACAAGTTCTGCTCGTTGTATATACTTACTGTATTGAGGTAGCGCAACCGCAGCTAAAATACCAATAATGGACACCACCACCATCAACTCTATTAACGTAAATCCTTTTGTTCTCATAGCACTTCTCCTAGCATAAATAGTGGTTGATAAGCCGCTTTCACAAATAAGCAAATAGACACAACAATGACCAAACCATAAACAATAACGAGCTTATTTATAAAGCTTTTAATATGTGTATTAAGTAACTTTAGCTGCTGCTTTAATAACGCTTTAAATTCTTCTTGGGTTTCTAAACCTAGCAGCTCGCATTGAGCTAAGTGCTGGGTTTGAGGTGTAGAGGCTTTAACACCCTTTTTATGATTACTTGGAAATAATAGCGTGGTAATTAAAGAGTTATGCTCATTAATTAATTGACGAGGAATAAGAAATTTAAATAAACCCGAAAAAGGCTTTAGCTCTGTGAGAGCACTTACATTTTTTAGCTTTAAAATAACGGTAAAAATAATACTCAGCAATAAAACGAGTAAAATAATTGGCACATACCAGTACGTAAAATAATCATCAAATACATGATTTAAAGAAACAGTATGCTTGCTATATATCTCAACAAAAGTAGGCACAACAAAAGACTGATACAACAAAGAGGATAAAACATAAATAACAAATACAATGGTTAAGTAACTAAGCCAGCCCTTGTGCTCAAACTTAAATTCGTTAACTAATTCCGGTAAACATTGATAATACGTAGCTTGCTTTTGCGATGTTGCTTCATCTTGAGATGCAATTTGCGTCACCAGATTATGCGCTAATTTACTATGCGACCCGCTATTGGCATACATATTTAAATGGGGCGGTGTACTCAGCTCATCTTTTTGCTCTGTACTTAGTGTTTTAGAGCTATTAACACGGCAAATATAGCCAAACTGATTCCAATTCATACTTTACCCTTTTATTAGATAAAGTAATTTGCCATAAATTAGGCTAAATAGGAACTTAAGTAGCTTGTTTTTAAGCCATTACAGGCCGCATTCTATAATATTGCATACAACCAAATTGCACAGCATTGGTAAGCAACAGCATAATAAACATAAGTAAGTGCGCCGTGCTTGGAGCAACTGTTGTAAGCTCAACAACTAAGCCGCAAATACCAGCAATAAACTGCAAGCTAAAGTAGCGTGCGCTTAAATTACTTACGTTACCCGTACGCAATGTTTTATAAGTTTGCGGCATAACACGTACCGAACTCATCACAAGACCAACATACGTTAAAGCGCTTAATACCGTTGCAGTATCGAGGCTTGAATTTAAAAGCAGTGAAAAAGGCAGTAACGAAAAACCTAGCATAGTAAACAACTGTACCCGTTCTCGTTTAGCTGCGTTATAACGTGCAAAAAAATACAAAATAAGTCCGCTTAACGCACCGGTTACAATAAATGGTAACGCAATATAAAAACGCTCAAAATAAATATTGTAGGTTATAAAATAAAGGCTTTGTGCTAATCCAAACGTCATCATCAATAGTGATAAACCTGAGACACTACGATTTTTTCGAATTTTGTTTAGTAATGGTAAAAAACTAAAAACCAAAATAAATGAAGACAATATAGGCAAATAATGCGCCAAAGCAACCTCGCTCGTTACATAAATGTTAATTAAAAACGGAAATAAAAACATTTAATAAACATTTGTTTTAAAAGGCTTTTACTATAAGCGCGGCATTGTAGAGCCGCGTAAATTTAACTCAACTAAATAAGACATTCTTGTTTTAGGTACTGGCAAGCTAGGTATACAAAAACCGTAGAATTAAGTTCACGGTTTACCGGTTTAATAGAAAGCCTCACCGCCAAACTATTAAATAAAAATGATAGTTGTTATCATGCGCAAGTCATTAACTGCTGTATATAAAACTACCTATGAGAAAAACTCTTTTTAAAATTCACAGTTGGATCGCTCTAATAGCTATCATTCCATTGATTGTTATTAGTATTACAGGGTGCGTATTAGTTTTTAAAAGTGAAATAGATGGCTTACTTATGCCAAGCAGCCACTTTGTTGTAAATGCACTGCCAGAGCGCATGCCAATCGACACGTTAATTGCCAAAACAGAGCATGCTTACCCTGAATATGTAGTAGGTAGTTGGGAAATATTTAACGATGATACAGCTGATCGGGTTTACTTAGTCAAACGCGGCACAGAGCAATGGTATAAGTTTCATTTAAACCAGTATACGGGTGACATTTTGTCTGAACCTGTTGGTACCAGCCATTATTTTACCGATTGGTTTTTAGAACTACATTACACCTTTTTACTGAACGACTTTAAAAACCTGCCAGGTCAAATAGGTACTGTACTAGGCTTCTTTTTTGCGTTGTTTTTATTGGTGTTAGGTATAACTGGGCTTATTCTTTATCGTAAATTTTGGCAGCGTCTATTTAGTGTGCGCTGGCGTGCAACACTGCAAATTGTACTTAGCGACATTCATAAAATGACGGGGGTTATAGGATCTCCCATCATTATTATTTTAGCTATCACAGGTGGCTACTTTAACTGGGCGGTGTGGTATCACGAAGTTATTGAACACGCAGAGGAAGAGCACTTTGTACTAACCAAAAACCTACACAGTAGCGATATTTCGTTTCAACGCATACTTGATGACAGTAAAAAGCAAATACCCACTTTTAACGGCACGTTTTTAGTTATGCCACTCGAACCTGACGAAAATATTACTTTATTCGGCGAAGTCGATACCGCCAACCCACTTGCTAGTGAGTATGCCAATACGGTTAGCTATAACAAGCTAACAGGCGAGCACATAGCTAACTGGGATATTCGCGAAGTAGGCGTTGGCTGGCAGGTAATTGATAGCTTTAGAAAGCTTCATTTTGGCTACTTTGCAGGGCTAATAAGTAAAATACTGTGGTGCGTAATTGGTTTAAGCCCAGTGTGGCTAGCAGGTACTGGTTTTTACTTATGGTTTACTCGCCGAAAACGTAAAAAACAATCACAAAAAAACCGTTTAAATAAACGCCAAGTCACTAGGGCGTGTTGATCTTTGGTGGGTGAATTTGCAGCAGTATGTTTGGTTTTTAGGCAAGGCGGAGCCTATGTAGTGTGGTTATTCCC
>NZ_WTKY01000027.1:0-38868 GCF_011378815.1 Pseudoalteromonas sp. 31A1
AATTAATATAAGTGTGCCTGAAAAGAGGCGATTGAGCCGGAAAAAATAGTTAACTTGAGGATATCGCGTAGGATTATTACTAAAACAACGGGGTACTAACAAATAAAACAAAACTTCTTTCAAACTAGTATTCAAAATGGGTTATTGCTAACCCATTTTAACGAAAGCAATTAGATGCTAACGATGTTTTCAGCTTGTGGACCTTTTTGACCTTGAGTAACAGTAAACTGTACACGTTGGCCTTCAGCTAGAGTTTTGAAACCGTCGCCAGAGATTGCGCTGAAATGTGCGAAAACATCAGGACCAGATTCTTGCTCGATAAAACCAAAACCTTTTGCTTCGTTGAAAAATTTAACTGTACCAGTTGTAGTATTAGACATAATAGTATCCTAAGAATTAATAAAAGTGCGCCTTAAATTAGGCAATTTAACAGGAAGAAAACATACATTTAACTGAGGATAACGCGAAGGATTATTACTAAAACAACGTGGTACTTACAAATAAATAGGGTTTTCTGTCAACCCGATGGCAAGCAGGATAACAGTAAATTAAGTTATATACCAAGCCCTATTGTAAATTTATTTTAGAGTAAGTGCTTTATTTGTTTGTTTGTTTTTTAACTAGCTAGTTATGATTGAGATGATCTTTTTAACTTGTAAATTAAAATTAAGTTTATTTTAATCAAAGCTTTATGCTTGTTTTTGTACACAGTTTTAGAGTAGGTAAAATACAGGTTTTAACTGGTTAAAACATGACCTAATTACCTACTAAATTTTTTGATATATATCTTAAATAACGTGATTCATTAGCTCTAAATTACAAATCCAAGTATTAATAATGCAATCCAAAGTGTTTCAGCAACAATTAAAATAATAGGTTTTATACCTACTTCGGTAAGTTTTCCTAAATTAGTTTTCATACCAATGGCTGAAATAGCCGCAATTAAAAAGAACTGCGAAAGTTCGTTAGCGGTTTCAAGCACTATTATAGGAAGAGAAAAGCAGCTATTTATTATCATGAGTATGACAAAGCCAATTAAAAACCCAGGGACTTTAGGTAATTCTCCGTGTTTTTCTTTATTTGAGCGATTAATAACAACCATCATAATAAGTACAACGGGTAGCAACATAGCAACACGTACAAGTTTAGTTAGGGTTGCTATATCGCCAGTCTCAGGTGATACCGAATAACCAGCACCTACTACCTGCGCTACGTCGTGTATTGTGCCGCCTAAAAATACGCCTGCATTATGGGCGTCAAACTCAAGGTAATTAACCACAATAGGGTAGAGGATCATTGCAAGGGTCGACATGGCTGTTACGCCAATAACCGTAAGTAAAGTATCGCGCTCTTTATGTTCGCTGTTTGGCATAATAGAGGAGATAGCTAGCGCAGCAGACGCTCCACAAATAGCAACCGAGCCGCCAGTAAGTGCACCAAAGCGCTTTTGTAAGCCAAATGCGCGCGCAAGTACTACGCCTAAAATAATAGTAGTAAATATAGCGCCCGCTAACATAAGTGCGGTTTGCCAACCCAGTGTTACTAAATCTCCCAGTGCTATGCGTGTGCCTAGCAGCACTATACCTACGCGCAAAACCGTGGTGCCGGTAAAGTCGATACCTTTGGCGCAAGGGCTATCGCTTTGATATAAAAATGAGACTGCCATACCCAGTAACAAAGCAAACAGCATGGCTGGCGCGCCGTAATGCTCACTTAAAAATAAAGCGGCAAGGCCAGTCATTGCAGCAATGCTGGCACCTTGCCATAAAGGTGATATTTTACAGCTTAATTTACTACTTAAGCGCTGCATTACGCTTTAGCTGCGGTAAGTGCTACTAACACTTGGCGTTTACGTTCGCCTATGAAAGGGCGGCGACCATGCATAGCCATTTCGTTATCAACTAAGGCTACATCGCCATCTTGCCATGCAAGATCAAAGGTAAATACTTTAGAAAGCTCAACAATTTTATCAAGGCCTGCTTTAGGAATAGCACTGCCATCGCCAAAGGTAATGGCAACCGATGGGTTTTCGCGTACGCCTTTCCAGCCCATGTAAGCGGCAATCAGTTGGTTATAAAAAACCTGAACGTTGTTTTCAAGAGTTACTACAGCAGGAAGTACCGGTGTAACGGCTTTTAGTGAGCCATCTTCAAGCCACTCCCACTCGTAACCCAGTTCGGTTAATTTGTTATGTGCTTCGTCTTTAGTTTCAACGCTTAGTGTACTTTTCCAGCTTCGGCCTTGGCCTGATGTTGCATCGTCAGCGGCTGGCATATAGGTGGTGTACTTTAGACCTTTGTGTTCAAAGTCATGGGCAAGTTTGCTGTCGTACTCTTTTAATGCGCTAAATAACTTATCTGATCGGCAAAGAGGTGTTGAACCACCTTCTTCTGCGGCCGATTTACAAAAAAAGAATAACTTACTTGGCGATATAGGTGTTTGCGCCATTTCGTGGTGTAAGTATATTTCTACATCTTTTGGTGCTTCGTTGGCTGTAAATACACGCTCGGTAAAATTAATACGCACCGCGTTTGAAAGCGACTCTTTATAAGTAAAATTGTCGTAATCAAACCCAGCTGAAAACGTATCAAATGTTTCGGCGCTATTTACAGGAAAGCCACGAAACAACACAGCTCCTGAGCTGCGAAGTTTTTTGGCCAGTTCGCTTTTATTGGCGCGAATGAAAGCTACCGCTTCTTCAACGGTGCTGGCGTTATTGTTATTAACCACAATGCACGGAAAAACCGAATCATCGAATGTTAATTGAGTTGGCACTGAGGCGTAGTTAATTTCGGTAGCTGACATTGTATGTTCCTAATCGTAAATTGGGTGAAAACGGTTAAAGGCAGCTTCACAAAAGTGCCCAGGGTCGTTAAATCGGCGATTACTATTAAGCGCAGAAATTTGCGCCATTTCTTGCTCTGTTAATTCAAAATCAAACAGTGCGAGGTTTTCTTTCATGCGTTCAAGTTTTGAAGTTTTTGGAATAATGGCAGTGCCACGTTGCACGCCCCAGCGAAGTACGACTTGTGCTGGCGTTTTGCCATGATTTTGTGCAGCCGCTTTAACAACGCTTTGCTCAAGAACCGATTCGGTTTTATCTGCCATTTCAAGCTCAAGATACGAAAGTGCACCCAGTGGTGAAAACGCAGTAACCGGAATATCGTACTGCTTTGCTAATCTTACTAATCGTTCTTGCGTTAAATAAGGGTGCGACTCAATTTGCAACATAGCGGGTTTGATATTTGCGTAGGTCATTAAATCGTGAAGCAGTGCGCTTGAGTAATTACATACCCCAATGCGTTTTGCTTTGTTGCTGTGTACTTGCTCTTCCATTGCTTGCCACGTTAAATATAGCGGCACTTTTGCCAACTCCATTTGTGGGTTTTGCGCGTCTGGGTCAACAAACCATTCTGGTGGATAGCGGGTTTCTATTGGCACAAATGTTTGCGCAATCGGAAAATGAATTAGGTATAAGTCTAAGTAATCTAACTTTAAGTCACTCAGTGTTTTATCAATCGCGAGGCCAACATGCTCTGGTGCATGAAAGGTATTCCACAGTTTTGATGTTATCCATAATTCTTCGCGGGTACATAAGCCATCGTTTATTGCTTGGGCTATGCCATCGCCTACTTGTTCTTCGTTACCGTAGTCTGATGCGCAATCAAGATGGCGGTAACCTGCCTTAATGGCTTGGTATACCGTTTGTGCACAATCTTCTTGCGCTACTTTCCATAAACCGAACCCTACTGGAGGGATATTATTTAATGAACTCATTGGGAATTCCTGTTAAAAATGCATAATGACTTAGGTCTTGTATAAGACATAAGTTATTATACGAATCAAACAGTGTCAATACTGTGTTAACAGCAAAGCAGTAAATGAATGGGTTAAAAAACCTGCAGGCAGCAAAAAGGCAGCGTTTGCTGCCTTTAAAAAATATTTAATTATTATGCGCTAAAGTGGGTTGTTAGCACTAAATAGGCTCTTAATCAGTCGAGCTCAATTTGATAGTGGTAATGATCGCTACGGCATTTGCTCTGGCGGTATTCAATACGCTTACCTTCGATTGATTCGGTAATGCGTGATACCAGCAGCAGTGGGTCGCCAGCTTTTATAGCAAGCATTTTGGCATCATCCATTGTAGCAAGTACGGCTTTAATACTGTCTTGGGTTTTGTGTACAGTTTGGTTAAATTTGGTCTGATAGTAATGGTACAATGTATGCGGAATATCACTACTTTGATGTATATCAGGAAAGTAGCTTTGTGGTAGGTATATAGTTTCGCTCATGCAAAATTCGTTATCAAGAATACGCCTACGAACAAGCTTGGTAACTTTGTCTTTTTTATTGAGTTGTAACGCTTCTATTACTTCAACGGGCGCTGCACAAAGCTCAACCGATAGCAGTTCAGCCTTTGGCAAATCGGCACCTTTACCGTCTGCTTGTAACGGAAAAAACCTAAATAAGGCATCTTGCGCAGTATGTTGCGATACAAACGTACCAACGCCTTGGCGACGAGTTACTATTTTATTGTCGGTTAATAAGTTTAGTGCTTTACGAACCGTACCTTGGCTTACGTTAAATTCTTCAGCAAGGCGAAATTCGCTTGGTAGTGCTTCGCCAGGTACCCAGCGTCTTTCAACAATGAGCTGTTTAATATAATCAGCCACTTGTAAGTAAAGTGGTTGAAAAGCCAAGCTTGGGCCACTTAATTTGTGATCAAACATAGAGTTACTCATTATTATTTACCATTAAATTTAATCCACCTGTAGTTATAGCATAGGTGAAACCTTTTACGCATATTTGCGCTAGCTCAATTAAACGTGAACTACTGCTGTAATGTTTAATAGGCGCAAAATATACATTATGCCTAAAAACAAATCGTTACACTACAATAGCTCACCCTTAGGAAATTAAAAGTGCTCAGTATTTCTTTTGAACTCATTTTGCTTATGGCGCTGTGCCTAAGCCTTGCCACTATTATGCAAACTCTTAGCGGGTTTGGCTTTGGGTTACTAGTGGTTGCAAGCTTTACATTGCTTGATGTATTGCCGCTTACAGCAACTACATTTTTAGTGAGCTTATTAGGTTTGGTTAACTCCACAACTGTGGTGGTTAAAAACCGCAGCTCGGTAAAAGTACCCGAGCTAAAACTTATGTTGTATACCGGTATTCCGTTAATGCTGGTAGGTTTTGTGCTGCTTGAGTTTATGTCGTCGTATTTAACGCACTACTTAAACTTTATTTTAGGCGTAAGTATTTTATTGTGCTGCGCTTTAATGCTGATTGGCCGCGATCGTGCTAATAAGCAAAGCCGTCCTCGTTCGTTTTTAATAGCCGGTGGGGTGAGTGGGTTACTTGGAGGGTTGTTTTCAACCTCAGGGCCACCGCTTGTGTTTCAGTGTTATAAGCAAAGTTGGTCTATTGAAGCTATTCGCAGTACGTTATTAGCGGTATTTACTATTGGCGGGCTAGTACGTGTAGGTATCGCTTTATTTGGTACTTTGCCAGAGCTCGACATTATGTTTTTAATTGCAGCGGCTATTCCTTTAGTGTTGCTAGTTACGCATTTTGCTCGTAAATTAACGCCCTACGTAGACGCTAAATGGATACGCATTATAGCTATTACGCTGCTAGGACTGAGCGGCGTATCGCTGGTGGCTACATCGGCGCCGGGTATATTTTAAAAATCGCGATGTAAATAATTCATCTTAGGGTTATTTACATTGACATGGGGATTACAATTATTTAACTTGTGTCTTATACAAGACTAATAATTGGTTAAGGAACTCCCATGAATGTATTTGAATTACGTGAGCCAGACTGGAACGCAATAGAGCCAGCACGCTTAACCGCACCGCCAAAGTTACAAGGTAATGTGCTGGTTTTGCCCACTCAGTTTGGTGATATTAGCGTAACGATAAGCCAGTTTGGTTTACGTTTAAATGCAGGCACCACACATGACGAGCAGTTTAAAATATTAACCACAACCCCATCAGAATATCCCCTTACACTTAGCAAAAACAATAATGATTACAGTGTAAGCGGTGGCGAATACCGCCTAGAATTTTACAGCGACCCTTTTCATTTCAAACTTTATAAAAACGATGAGCTAGTACAGCAAT
Source organism: Pseudoalteromonas sp. 31A1 (assembly GCF_011378815.1). Taxonomy (NCBI): domain Bacteria; kingdom Pseudomonadati; phylum Pseudomonadota; class Gammaproteobacteria; order Alteromonadales; family Pseudoalteromonadaceae; genus Pseudoalteromonas; species Pseudoalteromonas sp. 31A1. The sequence goes on from NZ_WTKY01000027.1 coordinate 6,129, forward strand.
CAGCAACTGATGGCCACTTTGTACGCCAGCACCGTTTACCGCCACTAGCTAAAACCGATAACGGCTGGATACTAAGCCTTGAGCTTAACTACGACGAAGCCGTGTATGGCCTTGGCGAAAAGTGGGGCAAGCTTGATAAACGCGGCCAACTTATTCGTTCATACAACCACGATGCGCTGGGTGTTAACGCCGAAAAGTCTTATAAAAATACCCCGTATGCATGGAGTCCAGAAGGCTGGAACTTATTTGTACATACACCCGCGCCTGTTACCCATGGCGTAGGTTATGCATTGTGGTCGCAACGCGCTTATGTATGTTTAGTTGAAGATGACGCGCTAGATGTCTTTTTATATCAAGAACAAACACCTGCTCAAAGTATTAACCGCTATTGTGAACTAACAGGTTTTGCACCGGTGCCACCGCAGTGGAGCTTTGGTGTTATTTTATCAAAAGCGTATTACAAAGATGCCGACGAACTACTTAGTGTTGCCCGCGAAGTACGCACTAAAAAAATGCCGTGCGACGTAATTACCCTTGATGGCCGAGCATGGCAAGACACCGACACTCGCTTTGCCTTTGAATGGGACCCAACACGCTACGCCGACCCAAAACCAGTGCTTGATGAACTTAAAGCCATGGACTTTAAAATTTGTGTGTGGGAATACCCGATGATCTCGGTAAATAACCCATTGTTTGCTAAAGCGGCCGAAAACGGCTGGCTTATAAAAGACAAACGCACAGGCAAAGCGTATCAATACGAGTGGGATTTAAGTCCATTTGGCGAAGTACTTACGCCGCTGCCAGAGTCGGGTATTTTAGATTTTACGCACCCTGATGCTTACGAATACTGGCTCGAATCGCACAAGCCATTGTTTGAGCTTGGCGTAGATATGATAAAAGCAGATTTTGGCGAGCAGCTAGAAGACGAAAATATGGTATCGCACAGTGGCGACAGCGGTATAAGATTACACAACGTTTATAGCATGTTGTACAACCGCTGCGTTTATGAAGCCGCCGAAAAATACTGTAAAACAGGGCCATTTTTATTTAGCCGCTCAGCATGGACGGGCAGCCAACGCTTCCCTGCACAGTGGGGCGGTGACCCACAAGCCGATTGGCAAGGTTTAGCGGCGAGTATTCGTGGAAGCTTAGCGTGGGGTATGTCGGGCGGACCGTTTTTTGCAACCGATATTGGCGGTTTTTACAAAGACACTCGCGACGCAGAGCTTTACGTGCGCTGGGCGCAAGCCTCAGTATTTAGCGCACACATGCGCTTGCATGGTATTGGCCCTCGCGAACCGTGGTCTTATACTGAGCAAGCAAGTGACGCGGTATTTGCAGCACTTAAACTACGCTACCAACTTATTCCTTATTTAGAACAAAGTGCAGAGCAAGCGCAGCAAACCGGTTTGCCGATTCAGCGTGCAATGGCACTGACATTTCCTGATGATGTGCTAGCACATAGCTTTGATCAGCAATTTATGTGCGGTGAAAAATTACTGGTTGTGCCATGTGTAGTACCAAAAGGTAAAGTGAAATTTTATTTACCACAAGGCAGCTGGATTCGCTTTCCTGATAAACAAGCTTACGAAGGTGGTAAGTACTACGAGCACACACTCGCACTTGAAGAAATGGCAGTATTTATGCGCGAAGGCGACAGCCTAATGCTTGGCCCAGAGGTTCAACACACAGAACAAGACATGAGCCAATTAACGCCATGGCCTAAATAAAACTCGGCTTAATAAAAAACACACAACACACACACAACACACATACAACACACACAATAATAAAGATATTAGCTTACTTTTTACCGAGTAAAGTAAGCTAAAAGGGGCGCAAGATGGAAGGTATGAACATTACCATGACACTGCTATCGTGCTTGGCGTTTATGGCGCTGGTGGGATATATCTCGTACCAAAAAACCAAAGGGGAAGTTAACACCCAAGATGGCTACTTTTTAGCGGGTCGTGGGTTAACAGGTACATTTATAGCAGGGTCGATGATCCTTACTAACTTATCGGCCGAGCAACTAATTGGCCTTAATGGCTCAGCTTATGGTTACAACCTAAGCTCAATGGCGTGGGAAGTAACCGCAGGGATCTCAACCATTATTATGGCGTTGATCTTTTTGCCTCGTTATTTAGCGGGCGCGTTTTCTACCTTACCTGAATTTTTACGGGATCGTTTTGACGATACCGTACGACGCATGACGGTGATCTTATTTATGGTAGGGTATTGTTTTATAACGATCCCTTCTGTTTTGTACTCAGGATCAATTGCCGTACTTAGACTTTTTGATGTACCCACCTTATTAAATATGAGTTACGAAGCAAGCTTGATTGTAACCATTATTACAGTGGGCTCAGTTGGAGCAATATACGCTGTTTTTGGCGGTTTAAAGGCCGTTGCTGTATCAGATACCATTAACGGAGTTGGGCTACTTATTATTGGTATTTTAGTGCCAACACTGGGTTTAATTGCATTGGGCGACGGGAGTTTTTCAGAAGGATTAAGCACCCTTGTAAACACCGATACAGAAAAGCTCAACGCTATTGGCAGCAGCGACGATCCCGTGCCATTTGGCACTATTTTTACAGGCATGATCTTAGCTAATTTATTTTATTGGGGCACCAATCAGTACGTGATCCAGCGTACACTGGGCGCTAAAAACTTAGTTGAAGGCCAAAAAGGGGTGTTGTTTTCAGGGTACTTTAAAGTGTTAGTGCCGTTTATGATGATGATCCCAGGCGTTATTGCTTACCATCTCTATAAACACGAAAGCCTGCCCACTATCGATTTAGCTTATCCACATTTAGTAAAAGAAGTACTTCCACAGTATTTGTCTGGCTTCTTTTTAGCAGTGCTACTAGGTGCCGTATTTAGCTCGTTTAACTCACTGCTCAACAGCGCAGCAACCTTATTTTGCTTAGACGTTTACAAACCAATGAAAAAAGACAAAGTAACAGACAGCCAACTTATAAAAGTGGCTAAAATTACCAGTATTATTATTGCCGTATTATCGTTTATAACCGCGCCATTATTGATGTTTGCACCCGAAGGCTTATGGCACATTATTCGTGTATTTACAGGTTTCTACAACATTCCGGTCATCACAATTGTATTAGTAGGTTTGTTTACTCGAAAAGTGCCCGCACTGGGCGCTAAAGTCGCAATTATATTCCATATTATTGCTTACACTTTGCTTAAATTTGTATGGGATGTAGACATAAACTTTATCCATATTTACGCTATTTTATTCTTTATTGAATTGGCAATTATGTTGGGTATTGGTTACTACAAACCACTTAAAACACCATGGCAATTTACACGTAAAGCCGAGGTAGACCTTAATCCTTGGAAGTACGCATTGCCTTGCGCCATCGTATTAGTAGGCCTAATTGTTAGCTTATATATATTGTTTTCTCCGCTTGGACTTGTTGGTGGAACCAGTGTGTACTTTGTACCAAGCTTAGTTGCCGTTTGGGCTACAGCCTTTGTGCTTAGCTGGTGGAGCGTTCGTCGTTGGCATACACGCTACGAAAATAGCTTGGCACATATTGGGGTTCCAAAGGCCGCATAACGTGCGGCTGAGTCCTCATTACTTAATTTAAAATTACATTTTATTCACATAATGATTGCATTAAGAAGATAGTTTGTTTAAATTTAAAGCTCTTATATAAGATATAAGAGCTTTAAAGGAAGTATAACAACACACTGCACCGCTTTATTAGCAACCCACACAATTGCTAGCGCGGTACCACACAGCACACACGCACAATATGGAGAATGACATGAGAGCTAAAAAGTCCGTCTTAAGCTTGGCAGTCACGTTAGCAATGACAACCGGTTTAGCATTAAGCACGCAAGTACATGCGCAGCAAGAGCAAGCCGAGCAAGAACAACAAAAAGTAGAAGAAGCTAAAAACGATACGTTTGAAAAAATAGTCGTTACCTCGCAAAAGCGAACGCAAAGCTTAAACGAAGTACCTGTTGCGGTATCGGTACTTAATAGCGATCAAATTAATTCAGCTTTTGCTAATAACATGGAAGGCTTACAGTCACTTGTCCCTTCGGTGAGCTTTAGAAAAGGCACAACAACACGTAACTCAGCGCTAACAGTACGTGGTATTGGTACTATTTCATTTAGTATTGCTGCCGAGCCAAGTGTGGCAACCGTGGTTGATGGCGTAGTACTTGGCCGCTCTGGTCAAGCCTTTGCCGATTTATACGACGTAGACCGCATTGAAGTACTGCGCGGGCCACAAGGTACGTTGTTTGGTAAAAACGCTTCAGCAGGTGTAGTAAACATAACAACAAAAGATCCCTCATACGACACAACCGGCAGCGTAGAAACTTCGTTTTATCAAGATAACGAATATCGTTTTAAAGGCGTTATAAGCGGCGGTTTAACCGACGACCTAGCAGCAAGCTTAACGGTATTTAAAGGTAAATTTGACGGTTACATTGATAACGTTTACAACAACGAAAAAGTAAATGGTTATGACCGCGAAGGTGCACGCGCCGTATTTAAATACGAGCCAGAGGACGACTTAAGCGTAAAATTTATAGCTGAGTTTTATAACGCAGATGACGATTGTTGCGCCGACTTAGAAGCCCTGCCAAGTGGTCGTAATCCTGATTCAAAAGCAGCGCCAAACAGTAACGGCATTGTTGATGGCGTAGCCGATATTGACCTAGACCAACGCAAAGTAGACCATGATTACGAGTCGCGCACAATTGACGAACATAGCGCGTTTTCGGTGCAAGTAGATAAAACAATTGGCGACTATACGTACACGTCAATTACAGCGCAGCGTTCATGGGATAACACAGAATACCGCGAAGGCGACTTTACCTCTATTGCTGGCGACAGCAGTGAGCCGGTATTTGGCGCGCCGTTTCAGTTACATGATATTGGTGCACAGCAATGGGATCAGTTTTCGCAAGAGCTTAGAGTTACATCAAACCTAGCTGGGCCATTTAATTATGTTGCCGGTTTATTTTATTGGAACATGGATTCACAACGTAACTTTACTCGTGATGCAAGTTGTCAAAACAATGGTGGCCAGCTTGATAGCGCAATGGCTTTTTACGCGCAAAATAACTTATCGGGCGCAGAGCTTGATGCTGCACTTAACGACTTAGATGGTTACACGCAAGGTCTAGGCGTTAGCTGTAACGCAAACGATATTGTATCGGCCACTGCTTTTATGAGCACCGAATTTAATAACTGGGCAGCCTTTGCCGATGGTACTTACGATTTATCTGAAGATTTACGCGTTTTATTTGGTATTCGTTACACCGACGACGAAGTGTCGTACACGCATCGCCGTGTAAGTAACGATGTATATGGCCGCACCGGTGTAGGCGTGCGCCCAGCAACACTTAATACAGATGATGAAGGTAAAGCAGAAGAAACCAACGTATCGGGTCGTTTAGGTATGCAATACGATTTAGGCGATGGCCAAATGGTATACGGTACCTACTCGCAAGGTTACAAAGGGCCTGGTTTTAATATTTATTATAACTTTAACCCAGACAACGATAGCCGCGAAATATCGCCAGAAGAGTCAGACGCTTACGAAATTGGCTACAAATACGCAAGCCGCGAATTTGTGTTTAACATGGCGCTTTTTAGAACAGAAATTGAAGGTTTTCAAGCTAACAACTTTGATTGTTCAGACGGCACCTGTATTACCCGCTTAACAAATGCAGGCGACGTAAGCACGCAAGGTGTTGAAGTCGACTTTATGTGGGCTGCAACAGAGTCACTAACGCTTACCGGTGGTGTCGCTTATATTAAAGCTGAAATTGACGAGTTTAATTGTCCGGCAGAAGTAGCTGCAGGTTCGTGTACTGACCGCTCTGGTTTAGATGTTCCATTTTCGCCAGATTTAAAATACTCACTAACAGCTGATTACTTTATTGAAACCGACCATGGCTTTAACGTACACATAAACAGCTCATACATTTACACCGACGAGCAATACTCAGACCTGCCAGATAACGTAGGCGAGTTTAATCCAGCTGCTTTATTACCAGATTACGGTATTTTAAATGCAAGTGTGGGTTTGTCGTTTAAAGATGATGCGTTTAGAGTATCGCTTATTGCTAAAAACTTAACCGACGAAAGCTACGCAACTACCTACAGTGGCGATAACTTCCGTTACCAAATACCGCGTGATGCAGAGCGCTACTTTGGCGTATCGTTTAAGGCGCGTTTTTAATATTTAAATAATTACATTTAATAATTTCCCTGAAAATAAGCGCAACGTTTTACACGTTGCGCTTTTTTAATAAAAACAATCCTTTTGTATGCTTTTTAGGTTTTTTTGTAAATTAATTGTACAGGTGGGCGTTGTTGTTCTATCTTTTTTGTACCTATTTAGGTTCAATTATTAAGGATAAAAATGAAAACTATATTAATTACTACAGGTATTATTTTGGCATCTATTTTTTCTGCACAAGCGAGTGCAGACCAAATGGAATGTTACGTAGATACTCAAGCATATGACCAATTTACTCCTAATCATTGTTTTGCTGTGATTTATGGTAAAAGAACAGCTACAGCAGTATTCAGAGTGGTAGGTAATGGCTCTGACATTGATAGTGTTGTTTGGTCAAATGCTGCGTCGTCTTGTGGCGTATCGGGTACATCATGCTCATTCTCGATAAAATCATTTAAAAGTAATAAAGCAGAAGCAACGGTATTATATACAGATGGTACTTGGAGCAAAGTTTCTGCAACGGCTTCGTTTGAAGATGGTCGTTAATAAAAATAATAACGTTTATTGAATGAATAAGCGCAACGTTTAACACGTTGCGCTTTTTTATTTTTGTGACTTATTTTTGTAATAGTTTAGTCATTTTACTTTCATCAAAATTACCTTTATCAGTCACATCTGTTTTCTATAGTGCAGCGGTTGATCTTTTTTGTGTTTACACATTTCAAAAAATAACCACTAAACAATGGGAATTACGGATGAAAATTAAAAAAGTCGCTGCGGCAATCGCGCTAACGTTAACGTTTAGCGCAGTGAGCCATGCTGATGTACTACCGCAAAGCCAAAAAGACAGCAGCTGGTATAGCGCTGCGCAAACTAAACTAACAACAAAAACAGCACAAGCGCAGGCTACACAAGCCACTAAAGCTAAAAACGTCATTTTATTTGTGGGCGATGGTATGGGTATTTCTACACTTACCGCCGCGCGCATTTTACAAGGGCAGCGTAATAACCAATCTGGCGAAGAAGGTTATTTAAGCTTTGAAGAGTTCCCATACTCTGCACAAGTTAAAACGTATAACGTAGATGCTCAAACTCCTGATTCAGCAGGCACGATGACGGCTATTATTTCGGGTGTAAAAACCGATGTGGGCGTTATTGGTGTAGACGAAGATATTGAACGCGGCGTGTGTTCAACAGTGGCAGGTAACGAGCTAATTACCGCGACTGAATTGGCTGAAATTAAAGGGCTATCTACCGGTATTATTTCTACAGCACGTATTACTCATGCAACCCCTGCTGCCACATATGCTAAATCGGCTGACCGTAACTGGGAAGACGTATCAGATATGCCAGAAGATGCAGTAACGGGTGGCTGTGAAGACATTGCATCGCAACTGGTTAACTTTGAAAAAAACCTAGAAGCACGATTTGTAGGGACCGACGTAGACGGCCTTGATTTTGTAATGGGGGGCGGTCGTCGTCACTTTTTACCAAAAGACGAAACAGCTAACTCAACAGATGCAGTAAGTGCTATAGAAGGCGACCGTACTGACGAGCGCAACTTAGTAACTGAGTGGCAAACACAATACCCAGATGCTACGTACGTGATGGATCAAACAGGCTTTGATGCAATAAGCGATGACGCCACTAAAGTATTTGGTTTATTTAACGAATCCCACATGCAATACGAAGCTGACCGCGCAAACGATGTAGCGGGCGAGCCTTCACTTACCGATATGACCACTAAAGCAATTGAAGTGCTTGGTAAAAACGATAATGGATTTTTCTTAACGGTTGAGTCGGGACGAATTGACCATGCGCACCACGCAGGTAATGCATACAACGCGCTTAACGACACCATTGAGTTTGCTAAAGCCGTGCAAGCAGCGGTAGATAACACAAACCCAGAAGAAACCCTTATTTTAGTAACCGCCGATCACAGCCATGTATTTACTATTGCAGGCTACCCTAAGCGTGGTAATCCAATTTTAGGTCAAGTAGTTGCAGTAGGTGCAACAACACCAAGCTTAGCCGCCGACGATATGCCGTACACCACCGTAGGTTACGCAAATGGTTTAGGTTTTAGAAACTTAGGCAGTGAGACCAACGCTGATGCAAGTTACACAAGTGCCGCTATTGCAGGGCGTGTTGAGCTAAATGGCGTAGATACAACAACCCCAGGCTTTCACCAAGAAGCAACTGTACCAATGGGCTCAGAAACACACGCGGGTGAAGACATATCTTTACATGCAAAAGGTCCTGGTGCTCAGCTAGCACAGGGCGTAATTGAACAAAACGTTGTATTTCATTTAATTAATCAAGCTCTTGAACTAACTCAGCAATAATGGCGGCTAACATGAACAAATTAACGGTACTTTCTTTGGCAGTAATGGTCGCGCTAGCAGGTTGCTCGAGTGACGATAACAAAAATGAAAACAATATTATCGCAGTAGATAACGCTATTGCAGTGGGCTCTGAGCAGTGTATTAATGGCGGTGTAGAGACGCAAGTAGGCGCAGATACCAATAATAACGACGTGCTAGATAGCGATGAAGTTAACTCAACTAATTTAGTGTGTAATGCACCTGCAACGTCGTTAACAAGCGAGCAGTTAGCCTCACTCACTAGTAATACATGGTTTAGTGAAGCACAAACAAAATTAGGTGCTGCACAAACAGCCAGTAGCAACATTGTTACTGAATCAGGCAAAGCTAAAAACGTAATTTTATTTGTGGGCGATGGTATGGGTATTTCTACCATAACCGCAGCACGTATTTTAGCGGGTCAGTTAGAGGGCGAAATGGGTGAAGATCACCAGTTAAGCTTTGAAACTATGCCTTTTTCAGGCTTTGTAAAAACATATAACGTAGATGCGCAAACGCCAGATTCGGCAGGCACTATGACTGCAATGGCATCGGGTGTTAAAACCGACGCAGGCGTTATTGGTATTGATGAAGCGGTTGAACGTGGTAATTGTGCATCAGGCAAAGGGCACGAACTTGTTACCTCGTTAGAGCTTGCTGAAATTGCAGGTAAAGCAACAGGGATTATTTCTACAGCGCGTATTACTCACGCTACACCCGCTGCAACGTATGCTAAATCGGCAGAGCGTAACTGGGAAGATATCTCTGATATGCCAGAAAGTGCCGCAACGTGTGAAGACATTGCATCGCAACTGGTTAACTTTGAAGCCAACCTAGAAGCACGCTTTAGTGGTGTTGATGTAGACGGTATTGACGTAGTAATGGGCGGCGGTCGTCGTCACTTTTTACCAAAAGATGCCGCGTTTAATTCAGCCGATGCAGTAAGTGCTGTTGAAGGGGATCGTACAGATAACCGCGATTTAACCGCAGAGTGGAAAACGCAATATCCAAATGGCACTTACGTAATGGATCAAACCGGTTTTGATGCAATAAGTGACGACGCCACTAAAGTGTTTGGCTTATTTAACGAGTCCCACATGCAGTACGAAGCTGACCGTGCAAACGATGTTGCAGGCGAGCCTTCGCTTTCAAAAATGACCGAAAAAGCAATAAACGTACTTGATAACAACGAGCAAGGTTTTTTCTTAACGGTTGAGTCGGGTCGAATTGACCACGCGCATCATGCGGGTAACGCTTATAACGCGTTAAACGACACTATTGAGCTTGCCAAAGCCGTTAAAGTGGCGATGGAAAACACCAACCCAGAAGAAACATTAATAGTTGTAACTGCCGATCACAGCCATGTATTTACCATTGCCGGTTACCCTAAACGCGGTAACCCAATTTTAGGTAAAGTGGTTGCAGTAGGTGCAACTGAGCCAAGCTTAGCTGCAGACGATATGCCTTATACAACGGTTGGTTACACCAATGGTGGTGGCTTTAGAAACCTAGGTAGCGAGACTGATGCCGATGCAGGTTACGCGTTTGCACCGGTTACAGGGCGTGTTGATTTATCTGACATTGATACAACCACACCTGGTTTTCATCAAGAAGCACTGGTACCAATGGGCTCAGAAACTCACGCCGGTGAAGACGTAGGCGTTTATGCAATGGGACCAGGTGCACACTTGGTAACAGGCACAAACGAGCAAAGCTTTTTATTCCATGTAATGGACTTTGCGGCTGATTTAGTTAAAACAGCCGACGAAAAAGTAACGCAGTAAATATCGTCTAGTTATAAATATAGTTAAATATATCTAAATAAAAAACCCCGCCTACTTTGCGGGGTTTTTGTCATTAAACTGACATTTATAATCGTTATGTTATTGCCATAAACTTGAAATATAAATAAGAGATAGCTAAATGAAAAAAGCGTTATTAATAATTGCTACGCTTGTAAGTACAAGTAGCTTTGCCTCGCAATGTGATATTGATGCCAAGCATTTAAAAGCGGATTATAAGATTACTAACAGCCATAAAGCACAACAAAGTAATGAGTCACTTACCCTTTGGCGAAACAATCAGCAAGTAGCGCATCAAAGTGAAGTAATAACCGAGCTTTGGCAGCACTTAGCCAATAACCAAATACGACCAATACGTTACTTTAATGCCCAGCAACGCGGCATTGAATATCAACCATCTGAGGTACGCGGCGTACAAAACTGGAGTGCTAAAAGTCAGCTGGTGGATAACCACTTAATCGAAAAAATGACCCTAGTAAGCACACAAGGCAAAGGCTGCGGTGAAGTAAAAAATTATACGTTGAGCGAAAATGGTAACGACTTTAACCTTGCCTTTTACACGCATTCAAGATTAGTTAAAACATTTAGTATTAGTAATAAAAAAAGCCAAACCAGTACATTGCTAAGCCTTAATAATGTAAACACTGATGTTCCATTAATTGCCGCTCAGTTTGCACAGTGGGATCGCTTTCAAACCACTGACTACGCCGACATTGGCGATAACGAAAACGACCCGTTTTTAGCTAAAATGATAAACCTTGGTTTTATAGAGCACAGCGCAACAGGCTTTTATAATCAGCAGGGCGAAGCTATTGAAGGTGGGCATCACCACTAGGTTTTTAAATGTTGTAGTTCATAGCTGAAAATGGCAGGTGGTTATGAGCTACAAGTAGGTATTCAAAAATAGATTAATTTAAGCCATTCCCACCCAAGTAATACAACAAACGCTTTCCTATTTTTATAAAACATACACGATCAGCCGCATAATATTTATAGTTGGCAATAACTTACACTATTTGATATTAATATAAGTTCACACAATAGGGACGTTTTGACGTGGAAATAGGAAAAAAGTCCTTTGGTAGTATGCCAACTAACATCGTTATCATTGGGGTTACAATGAAGCAAGCTGATCAAATTATAGAGCTATTACAAGACACTTCATTCCCTCAGGTTGTATTGCTCGATGGAGCATGGGGGAGTGGTAAAACACACTTTATTAAGCATTATTTAAGAGCGAAAATTGAACAGCTGTTTGATCAAAAAGTCTATTTTTTCTCTCTTTATGGTATTTCAAGTATCGATGACTTTAGAGATAAAATCATCTCATTATCGCTGACTGAGAAAGAAGAGGCTTCTGTATTCGCAAAGTATTTCTCTAAAGCTCTTGATGGAGCTGCACAGAATATTGGGGAAAGAGGGGTTGGTGCTGTATTAAATGGAGTTGCGGGAGCATATAAATACAAACTATATGGTGAGCTTGATGATTGTATATTGATTTTAGATGATTTGGAGCGTGTTGCTGATGAAAAGCTAATTAAAAATATTTTAGGTGAGAGTTTAAGTTTAGCTGAGTCAAAAAATATAAAAGTAGTTGTTGTTGCAAATGAGGACAAACTTAATTGTAAAAATGATATTGAAAAAGTATTTGCGGATAAATATAAATTTAGCTTTACACATGAGGAGGTGGTTTCAATCCTTAAAGTAGAATATGAAAATCTTGATGATCAATTAGCTAACGAACTTCTTTTAAATATTACCGCAATAAACTCTAAAAACATTAGAGTTCTAAAAAGAGCTTTATCAAAATTTACACGCATTCAAAAAGAAGTATCTAAAATAGAAAATGTTGTCCTTGACCAAGCACTGTCGAGAATTTTAAGTGATATAGTAAGAATATGCTGTGCAAAGTTTGAACATTCCTTCTCTAAAGAAAAAATTATCGATGCAATTGATTCGCGAATTATAAGGCAAATAAAGAAAAGCAATGACGAAGCTGAAATTGAAGGTTATAAAAAATTAGATGCAATATTTGAAGGCGCGATTAATGGATCGAATCAGAAGTTATTAAGTTACTGTTGTGATGGGCTTTATGAATTTTCCAACTTAGAAGTAGAGCTAAATTTACCAATGAGACTGACACTTCTAGATGCCATGCAAACTATATGGGTTCAAAATCAATTATCTGAAAGTGAGTTTAAAGAGGGAGTTTCGTTACTAGAAAAATACATCTCATCTACAGATGATATAGATATTTATAAGTGGTTTAGCTCTTGTGATATATACATGTATATGTAGACTAACAAAGTGATCGAATCGACAACGTATACGAAAGCTACCCTGTTAAGATTATGTGATGATATTGATGTTAATCAATTTAAAATTACAGCAGTAGAGGATGATTTTGATCAAAGAAGCCGTATTAATTTTTACAATGAAGAGGTTGGTAAAAAATTTAACTTGAAGAAAGCAGAGTTAGAAACCTTAAAGGCAAGTAATAAAAACTCGGAATTTTCTCAAAAATTTCAAACATCATGGGCTAGTGTAAAAAATGAAGCTCACCAAAATTTGATGCACACGCCATTTTTTCAAAATCTTAATGTAAATGTTGTCAAAGCAGCTCTTCAGGCTTGGTCTAACGAGGAAGTTTTTCAGTTCGTAAGATTCATCAATGAGAGATACCGCTTTAGTAATATTGACGATTTTTTTAAGCCAGAATTAGAAGCTTTAAAAACAATATCTTCAATGGTGGGCTCTTTATTAAAAGAGATTGGTTTTGGACTAAAAGTAGCTAGTCTAAGTGATCTTCATGAAAGTTTGCTTGAAGCCCACTCTAAAATGGAGCTAAATATTTCTAAAAAAGAGCAAATAGCTGAACAGTGAGCTATTCAATCAGATGAATAATAATCGTCTTTTTTTACTACTAGACTATTTTATTCGTTATTGCCTCTCAACGAGGCAATATCATCGATTACTAATCACCTAAACTACTCCAAATGAGAATCATCAGGCTTTTTAGGCCTATCAGCTAGCTCTGTTAAGCCGTCTTCGCAATCACCGCTGTCGCAGGTATTTAAATCGCTTTGTGCTTGTTTATCTTGTTGTAGTACGTGTTTTAAATCTTCCATGCGTTGGCGCACTGCTACGCCGTAACTGGCATCGTCGCCCCATAACGCAGCAAGTTGTACTACTGCAGCGCGGTCGTGGTCTCTAAATAGCTTACCTGCACGCTCTGCATCTTGTTTAGTGTTACCTAGTAACTCGAGTGCTTCTACAGCAAGGTTAATAGCTGAGTCGACTGTTTCGCGGTTAAACGCATCTACTTTTAAATTAAGTAATTGATACGCATGGCGACGGTCGATTGCGCGGGCAACAATTTTAAGTTGCGGGTAGTTTTTATGGGCGAGCTTAATTATCTCTATGGTTTTATCGGGGTCGTCTATTGCTACTACCAACATTTGTGCGGTGTGCGCGCCTGCGGCTTCAAGGAGTTCTTGGCGTGCGGCATCGCCATAAAATACGGTGTTACCAAAACGGCGCAGTAATTCTATTTGGCTAGGGCTGTGATCAAGTACGGTAATTTCGTAGCCTTGAGCGTGCAGTAAGCGCCCCATAATTTGGCCAAAACGTCCGTAGCCGGCAATAATTACGTGTTTAGCGGTACTTATTTGTTCTGGCTTATCAAACTCAGGCATAGCACTGTTGCTGCGTTTTTGTATTTGCTCATAAACCATAAGTAGTAACGGCGCTATTAGCATTGATACTGCAACAACTAAGGTAACAAGACTGGTTTGCTCGGGCGTTAAAATGCTTAAGGTGGTGGTTACGCTTAAAAGTACAAAGGCAAATTCGCCCCCTTGGGCAAGCGCTAAGGCAAATAATAACTGCTGTTTACTGTTAATTTTAAAGGTAACGGCAAGGGCAAATAAAATGCAGGCTTTAACTACAATGAGTAAAACCACTAAGCCTATAACGGTACTAAACTCGTTAAATAGCAGTTCAAAGTTAATTGATGCGCCAACAGTTATAAAAAACAATCCTAAAAGTAAGCCTTTAAAGGGTTCTATATCGGCTTCTAATTCGTGTCTAAATTCGCTCTCGGCAAGTACAACGCCGGCTAAAAAAGTCCCCAGCGCAGGCGATAAACCAATACTTTGCATAACCAGTGCAATAGCGACCACTAAAAACAGTGCAAAAATAGTAAATATTTCACGCATGTGGGTTTGCGCTATATATCTAAATAACGGTGCCGATACATATTTACCGCCGGCAATAATAGCGGCAATAACCGCGACTGATACACATACTTGTTGCCATACAGGCCAGCTTGCAATAATCGAATCGCTAATGTCTTTTGAGCTAGTTTGCGGGGCAAATGCAAGCAGTGGCAATAGCGCTAAAATAGGAATAATGGCGATGTCTTGAAACAGCAATACAGAAAACGCGTTTTGTCCGGCTTCTTGCTTTAGCCAGCCTTTTTCTTCAAGGCTTTGCAGCACAATAGCGGTAGAGGAGAGCGCCAGCATTAAACCAATGGCGAGTGCGGTTTGCCAATGCATGGCAAAAAACCAATAACAAAATGCAAATATAACAGCTGCCGATAACACAACCTGTAAGCCGCCAAGCCCTAAAATAGAGTGGCGTAATGTCCATAAACGCGAAGGTTGTAGCTCAAGGCCCACTAAAAACAGCATCATTACTACGCCAAATTCAGCGAAGTGCATTACATCGGTTTGATCGCCCACAACACCCAGCGCATAAGGGCCAATGAGTATTCCGGCAATTAAATAACCTAACACAGAGCCAAGTCCGACTCGTTTTGCAATAGGGACAGCTACAATGGCTGCTGCTAAGTAAATTAAAGCTATTTCTAACACGCGTTTATCCTAAGTCATTCTATTTATGCTCAAGGTATTTGAGCATAAATAGAATGACTTAGGTTCTTATAAAATACAATAATTCATGTGGCTGAAAATACGTTATTTTTAGTTAGTCAGCTACTTTTACTGAGCCGCTAATATTATCGATACTTACATCGCCCGAGCCTGATTCAGTAATAGTGAGTCCTTTGGCGTGATTAACACGAATATCACCCGAACCGTCTTCAATAGTAACGCTTGAGCCAATATGCTCAATGATCATGTCGCCAGAATTATCATCTACATTAACTGCACCGCTTATATGGCTTATTACTATATCACCCGAGCCATCTTCAACGCTTAGCGAGCCGCTTATGTTGCTCACGTGCATTTCGCCCGACCCATCTTCAATAATGGCATTACCACTTACGTTGTTTATATGAATGCTACCAGAGCCGTCGGTAAGCTCTAAATTACCCGCGATGTTTTCAAGGTTTACTTCACCTGAGCCATCATCGATTGTTAGGTTTTTAGCACCGTTAATTGTTAAATCACCCGAGCCGTCTTTTACATCAATATTGCTCTGCATAGCACTTATAACCATATCGCCAGAGCCATCATCAATATCTAAATTGAGATTACTTGGCACAGTAACCACTAAATCAATATGTGGAGATTGGCCATTGTAAAAACTAATACCATTACGGCTTTTATTTTGGGCAACAAGCTTTGCCTGTTTACCGTCTTGCTCGAGCGTTAGCTCGTATTCGTCTTCAATGTCGGCTGTGTAAATAGTGGCATTAACACTAATGCTGGTGGCCGTTTTTGAGCCTTTTATTTCAAGGCTACCTGCACCGCTTAATACATTTAAGTATTCTAGATTATTGTTTGGCAGTGAAAGCTGTTTGGTTTGCTTAACTGACGCAACGCTTGGCGATATATGAAATACACAGCCACTTAATAATAAAATACCGCCAATAAGTGAAAGTGGTTTTGTAATGCTAGATACAGTTGATGAGCTCATGTTTAGTCCTTTGGTATTTATTGTTTGTATTTATATAAACAATATAGAGCAAAAATGAGGCCGGAATGTAAGTTGTTGTTTTATATGGGGTGATGGTTTTTTATGAAAGTTGAAATACTAATAAGTGGTTAAAATAACCAACTATTAATGAAAAGGATGCGCGATGCATCCTTTTATAATTGCTCAGCTTTTATTAGGGAACTAATTAAAAGCTATAAGTAATATTACCGTATAAAAAGCGCCCGTCTAATCCGTAAGGGGCATACGGTGTGTACGGGAATATTTGGCCAAAGTCAGAGTAACCAATGTTATCCACGGTTGCTTGTGGGTACTGATCGAATAAGTTGTTTGCACCAACGGCAAATTTCCAATATTCGTCTGGGCGGTATGCCACTTCTAGGTCGGTGATCCATTTAGGGTCTAGGTATTCATCGCGATCGGCTGTTGTTGAAATATCAGCGACTTCACCGTAGCGCGTTGCACGAAGCGTAGTTTGCCATTCGTTAAAGTTCCACACTGCCGATAGGTTCCATTTGCTATCTGGTGTGCCTTCTTCAAAACGACCTACTTCACGACGTGCAAACACTACGTAGTCGTCACCTAGTGAGTTAAGCTGTGCTGGGTTGTCGTTTACGTGCGTTACTTCGGTATCGTTAAAGTTAGCTGCTACGTTTAAACGTAAATCACCTAAGTTGTCTAAATCTAAGTTATAAGTGGCAACTATATCTACACCTTGCGTGCGTGAGTCGATAGCGTTGGTAAAGTAACGTACGCTTTCGGTATTTAGCTCACCGGCATTTTGTAGTATTTCTACTACGGCATCGCCCTCTAAGTTTTCAGACAATACAATACGGTCATCAATATCAATACGGTACGCATCAACAGTTAAGCTAAAGCTACCTTGCGTGTAAATAAAGCCCGCTGTAACGTTTACTGACTCTTCTGCATCTAGCGGCTGAGCACCTAGTGCTTGCGCTGCTGCAGAATCAGTTGGGAATAAACCCACTTCAAATGGTTGGTTGTTTTCAAGTACGGTTGATATTTGGCGGTACGAGCTTTGCGCTAAAGATGGCGCACGGAAACCGGTGCTAATTGCACCGCGCAGTGATAGGTTTTCAGTAATGCTGTAACGCGAGGCAAGTTTAGAAGTAAATGTGTCACCAAAGTCGCTGTAATCTTCATAACGACCCGCTAAAACGACGTTCCAGTTTTCTGTTAAGTAGGTATCAAACTCAACAAATAAAGCGATGTTATGACGGCTTTCGTCAGTCGCACTTTCTGGTCCAAAACCAGCAAGTACTTGCGCGCCACCGGCTGCAATTGGGTTACCATCGCTATCAAGCGCGGTGATGTAAGATGCTTCTTCGCCTTCTTCTATTTTGTAGCTTTCGTGGCGATATTCAGTACCTACGGTAAAAAATACGTCATCAGGTAAGCCTAAATCGAGAGTGGTATTGGCCGTTGCGTTTACTAAAAACTGATCGTAAACCAATGCACCGTTGTCAAATTCGGTTGGGCTGTCGGCACCTAGTGATGTATTAATACTATTTACAACACCGAAACCAAAGTCGTTGCGGCCGTAGTTGGTACTTACATCCCATGTCCAGTCGTTAGTTTCGCCTTGTAAGCCCAATGCAAATGAGTAGTCTTGTACGTCTGTTTCAATTTGCGGTAAAAAGCCATCTGGATACACTTCTAAAACGTTACGGCTGTCTTTTGCTCGGCGGTAAAAACCACCTGAATTACCTTCACGCTTTGAGTAGCTACCAAATGAATAAAGGTTTAAGCCGTTATCTAAATCGTAACCCATGTTGTAAAACAACGCGTAATCTTCAAGGTCTGCTTTACCAAAGCGGTGGTTGTAACGATCGATAGTAAATTCGCGTGGGTCTAGGCTGCCATCATCAAGGCGACTGTATTGTTCGCGAGGGTCAAAACCTGAGCGCTGAGTTGAGTCGTTATCACGGTATTCAATTGATACGTTTACAAAACCGTTATCAGATAACGCAAAACCAGAGTTTGCACTAACAGTGCGTGTTGCACCGTCGTTTACTTCTCTGTCGCCACCGGTATTAAAGGCTAAGTCGCCGTTTGCATCTGCGTAGGTGCTGTCTAGCTGAGATACACCAGCCATTTGAGTATCGTATTTACCGTACGTTACGCTTACGCTACCGCCTTCTGAGGCATCTTTAAGTACAATGTTAATTACCCCAGCAATTGCATCAGAACCGTACTGTGCGGCTGCGCCGTCACGTAGTACTTCAACACGTTTAATTGCAGAGGTTGGGATCATGTTCAAATCAACAGCTGTAGAGCCTCGGCCAACAACGCCCGCTAAGTTTAATAGCGCACCAGCGTGGCGGCGCTTACCGTTTATAAGTACTAGTGTGTGATCGGGTGCTAATCCACGTAAAACAGCTGGTTTTGCATGGTCAGTACCATCACCCATAGTGGCACTTGGGTAGTTAAAGCTAGGTACTTGGTTTGCTAGTATTTGGCTTATTTCTAGCTGACCGGTACTTTGCATATCACCGCTGGTAATAATATCTACAGGTACGGTGCTTTCGGCAATACTGCGTAGGCTTCTGCGAGTACCGGTAACCGAAATTACTTCGATATTTTTTTCTGCTTGATTATCTTGCTCTGCGGCAACGGCCATAGAGTAAGGTGTGCTAAGTGCAGTGGTAACGGCCAAGCTAAGTGCGAGTTTATTTGCAGATAAACGCTTAAAAGTCATTAATTGTTCCCCAAGAGCTGCTAGTCGAAAAGGAGCGCATCATATAGAAGCGACTACCCTAGTGCAAAGATAAAAACTATCTAAGATATTCTAAGTTGTTAACACATAAGATCACTGTTTACGCGCGATATAGGCGTTTGGATCGTTGTAGTTGCAATCTTGTGTCGAATGGTTGCGAATTCAAGGCAATTTTAGATAAAAGTTAGTAAGACGTAAAAAGGCCAAGCAAATGCTTGGCCTTTCAATTTTTTAAATTTAGTGATTTAAATTATTCAGGGGCAACTTCAAGCGTTGTAAATAATGCATAACGTCCTGCATCTACGCCTTCTTCATTTACGGTAACCTTGTTAGAAGTTTCGATTAGGTATAGGCCTGGTTCTTTCCACGTAATTGTAAACATACCTTCTTTATCGGTCGTTACTTTTACTTCGCCACGGTCGTTACGGTAGCGTGTGTCGCCTTTTAAAATACTTACTTCAACGCCTTCACCAGCAGATTTACCATCTTGTAGTAACTGAAAACGTGCTTGTTCACCTACAAATAAATCGTTTGGATGCGTTGGACCGCTAAGCTCTAAGCCTAAACCTAATAGGGCAGGCTTTGAGGTGCCATTTCGGCTTACAAATGTATCTACTGTTGAAACAACCTTCGTTGTAGTTACATCTTTTGCATTGCTAGGTAACTCGGCGTCTGTTTTCTTACCAAATACACGCTTGCGCTTACCTTCTTCGTTTTTATAGAAGGTCATGTACATTGGCTTTTGGGTCATTGCAATGTGATAAGTGCCTTGCTCTGTTAAGCTTACCGCAGCTGAGCTTTTACGTTTTAAGTAATAAGCACGGATGGTTTCAGATACTGGCTCACCATTAGGCGCAAGTGCCATTAATAATGTGTCGTCGTACTCGGCGCCTTTTTCTTTAGGTTTAAAGGCTTTGTCTGGTGCAAAAATTTCGTTTGAAATACTTGCGTCAATCATTACGTAATGCGCTTTATCGCCTGATAAAGATGTATGCGAAGGTAGTAACCAACGTCCGTGTGCACTTGCCGAAGTTGACACTAAAGCAGATAAGCTCAATGCGCCGATTAATGCCGTTTTTAATAAATTAATTTTCATTGTATTTCCTTAAATTTAAATGATTAAGTAGCAGCTACTTAGTGCTTACAGTGACGAAGCTTTTAGAAAACTCGTTTTTACCATCAATTGTAATTTTTCCCGACTTTGTTAAATCAAGCTCAACACGGGTGTAGTCTCTGCCGCCTTCTTCGCGTACAACTTCAATATTTAGTAAGTATTTACCTGGTTTTACTGGGTTACCGTCTAAATCATTACCTTGCCAGTTTATGGTGTAAGTACCCGCGCGCTTGGTTGCGCCGCTAATGCCATCAAAGTTGGCATCGCTTTTACCGGCTTTACGCCACCATTGGCGTAAGTCTTTAAACCATTCTGCTTTTTGTACCCAAAGTGCAAGCGTTGTAACGTGTTTGCGCTCTGGTGTTTCAAGCCAAACTGCAACGTATGGACGGTGATACGGTTGTACTTCTAAGTCGGGAAGCGTTAATTCAACCTCTAGCTGTGGTGTTTGCGCATGCGCCGTTGTTTGAAAAAACGCAGCTACAAGCAGTAATGCGGCGCTTATAAATAATTTAAATTTAACCATTAAGACACTCCTTTTATTTGTGGAACCCAACATAAATAAATAACCAGTGGAGTTGCGACTCCTAGTAAGGTTATCCATATTCCTGCTAAGCGTTTTTTTCTATTTTGAAACAAAATAATCATGCCGGTGATGGCAAATAAAATCATTAGTACGGCAGATATATCAATTACCCAACTCCATACTTCACCGCTGTGGCGGCCTTTATGTAAGTCGCCAATGAGGCTTAAAAAGCCACCTGTTTGGTAATCAAGGTTTAACTCGCCAGTTGTAAAATCAAGCTCTGCGTAGGCAAACCCTGCAGGCAGTGGGTAGTCGAGCATGACAAGCGCGTCTTCTTTTTCCCACTCAATGCTTTTTACTTTTGTAAGTGCATATTGCTCGGCTAAGTAAGCTTCTATTTCTGGGTAAAGCGTTGGCAAGGTATTTAGCTGCTCATTTGCTTTGGTAACTAGCTCTGCAGGAATCGTTGCGGTTACTTGACCGTTATTTTTATCGTTTTTAAGCCAATCGACGTGATTAAGCACAATGCCGCTAACGCAAAATAAAATAAGCAAAAAAAACAAAGCTGTAGAAATATAAATATGTAGAGCACGGCTTGTACTATACAAAGCCCGCTTATTAATAAACGACATAAAAACAGTAAATAAATTAAATTTACAACATGATAATGATTTGCATTAGCTATTACAAATTTACTTACTTATCTTTACATAAAAACTTTAAAACAGAGGTGGTATGCAGGTAAAAAATGAATATTTAATGCTTAGGGGGGCTGGAGGGTCTTAAAATAAGGTAAATCATTACCGATACTTCTATTACTGCAACGAGATAAATAACCCAAATAGGGGCGGCTGAATACAGTAAAAATATAAATCCAATTAACATGCCAATGGCGGCGTAGCATTTGGCTTTAACAGGCACTACTTTATGGGCTTGCCATTGCTGCAGAGTTACACCGTAACGAGGGTGGTTTAACAGCCATTGTTCAAGCGCGGGTGATGAGCGAGTAAAGCAGGTGAGCGCTAAAATAAAAAATATAGTGGTAGGCATGACCGGTAACACAATGCCAATAATGCCCAAGGCTACAAGTATTAAGCCAAGCGCTTTAAACCATAAGTTTTTATAACAAATAAACACTGCTTTTATATTCACTTAGGCTCTTTTTAGGCGTGTTATGGTATCTCTAATTGTAGGCTAAATAGCTATTAATTCGAAGCTTAAAATCAATAAAAAAGGGCAAACTAAGTTTGCCCTTTTAAAAAATAAATGCGGTTAACAGTTTAGAAGTAGTAACCAATATTTATGTTGAAGCGACGTTCTGTATCACCATCACCAATAATTGTTCCGCCAATAAATGGCTGGTTACGTGCTTGAATAAAGTCGAAGTAACTAAAGAAACCACCTGCAGCAACACTCATACCCGTTACGTTCATCCATGTATCTGCGCTATCGTCAGACTTGTCATAAATAATGCCGTAATCGTTGTAAAATTGAATGTCGGTAACTGGGCCCCAATCAAGCGAGTAATTATAAGCAACGTTAAAGTTAGTCATAGTTGCTTCGCTAGATACAGTGTCATAATACGCATACGCACCAACAACAAAGCGGTCGCTGCTGTCGTCTAGATCGTAGTCGTATTCACCGTGTTGAAATTGGATATTCCAGTTGTTAATTGTGCTATCAACATGAAATGCCCATGCGCCGTAGTTACCTGCACGATCGTTACCGTCATGTAAGCCACCACTTAATAATGATACACCCACATCGGTAGTTATATTTTTGCTGTGTTCAATTTGGTATGTTGCACGCCCGGCAAACGTATTGTATTCGCCTATGCGAGAGCCAGGTGCATCGTATGTACCTTCCTCTGCTGAGCGACTACCAATAATGTCGTAAGAGTAACGATGGTTAATATCTGAAGAGCCACCGTCTATACCACCTAGCTCATCATTCTTGAAAAAGCCTAGGTCTAGTTTCCAGTTATCTTTAAGTTTACGTTTTACTACTACACCTAAGTCAAAGTCGTCTTCTAGACCTACGTAATAATTAGTACTGAAAAAGTAGCTGTGTGAGTTGTATGGGCCATTACCAAAAGGCACGGGTGCAATACCTGCTTGTCCTTCCCAGCCATCTGCAAACTCGTAACCTAAGTAAGCATACTTAACAACGGTCATGTAATCGTAAAAACGTATTTCGCCGTTAAGTGAAATATCGTTAATCTCACCAGATACATTTATACGGAAAATATCAAAATCAAAATCGCCACCGCGATCTTGGGTATCTTCATCGTATGTGTTGGTGCTGTAATTAAAGCGTATTGCTCCACCAACTTTAATGCCTTCATCTTTTTTCTCAGGTTCAGCTGCGGCAACTTCAACTACTTTTTGATCAGATTTTTTACTGATGTTTGAAACTTGTTGTTCGTGCTGCTTATTAATTTGCTGTTGTTTTGTTTTTTCATCAGCTAACTTATTTTCAAGCAATTGCATTTGTTGCTTTAGCTGTTTAAGTTGGCTTTGTAGTGTGTCTAGATCATCAGACGCATAAGAAGTGCTTGTAACACCACCTAGGACTAGTGCTAGTGTTAATTTTGAGAGTTTAGTCATAATAGCCGCTCTGCTTGTGATTAAAAAATAAAAAATTCAAGACGTCAAAAAACGCCTTACGTTTAGAGTAAGTACAAAACTATGTATTTTTTTTATTGTTTATTCTTTAGGAGCTTGAGTAAGTGCACCAACTTCTAGAAGGGGCGATGCATCTAATTTATCTGCATCCATCATCGCGGCTACACGCTGCATTGATGAGAGTAAAAGGCTCTGTTCCCACTCAGCAAGCGCAGAAAACTTTTCAATAAAGTGTTCTTGCAATGGCTGAGGTGCTTTATCAAGTAACTCTTTTCCTTTCTCGGTGAGGTATAAGCTCACTCTGCGTTTATCCATTTGACTGCGTACGCGTGTTACTAAGTTTCTGCTTTCTATTCTGTCGAGAATATTGGTGACCGTTGCTGGGCTTAAATTTACATTTTGAGCAATACGGCTCGCCGTTATTCCATCGGTTTTTTTAACTTCTTGCATTATAAGCAATTGTGGGCCAGTTAAACCCGAAGTTTTATTTAGCTGCTTAGAATGTAAGTCAATCGCGCGGATCACTTTACGTAAAGAAACCAATAACTCGTCATATTTTTGCATTTGCTTATCTCATCGATGGGGCGGTAGTTTGCCGTAATCGCGAAATGTTACACATCAAATAAATTGAATTCAAACAATATATTGCACATTAGGCCGCTTTTGTTGGTTTTTAATAGTTAGAGCAGTAACTAATGTAAAATTATATTGTTTAAATTATAGTAAATTTTCTTAGCATCTTGTGTGCATTAAGTTGCGCACAGTACGTATGTTGTGAATAATTGGCAAGTCTTATTGTATAGACTTTAGTATTATTCATTTACAGCTGTTAGTACAAAGTAATTGTTTGTGAGTTTACTGTATATGTATTAATCGGCAATGAACAAATTCAGCAATCAATATTTAATATCAATAGCGTATACTTTAAGCATGCATTATTGTTTCTGCACAAATATTAAAAATCTTTAGTATCAGTATTATAGGGGAAGGTATGAAATTATCGCCATCAGTTAGCATTGAGCAAAGCGAAACCGGTCTTGAGTTTATTAAAGTAGCTAGTGCAAAGTGCGATGCAAAAATATTCTTGCAAGGTGGGCAAATTACCCAATTTACCCCTAAAAATAATGAGCCGCTTATTTGGGTATCGCAAGAAGAAACTTATCAAGAAGGGGCAAGTATTCGAGGTGGTATTCCTGTTTGTTGGCCGTGGTTTGGTACACACGCTAATGATGGCTGGCCTGCTCATGGTTTTGCGCGCACAAGCGTGTGGCAAGCCGATGAAGTACACGAATCTGATGAGCAAATTACGGTTAGTTTAAAGTTACCTATGAAGCTAGTTAATACAACGTATTGGCCGCATCAGTCAGCATTAAAAGTGGAGTTTATATTAAGTGATAAGTTACAGGTTCGCTTAACTACGACTAACTTAGGAAATACGCCATTTAGCTTTACTCAAGCGCTGCATACCTATTTTCCTACATCAGACATTACAAATACCCATGTTGATGGTTTGCAAGGCGCGCAATATATTGAGTTTAGTGAAGGGCCATTTGTGCAAAATGACGTTGTAAGTTTTGAGCGCGAAACCGACATGATTTATACACAAGCAAGTGCAGTACAAACTATTAATACGCCAGAAGGTGTTATTAATGTGATCCGTGAAAATTCAAACTCGTGTGTACTGTGGAATCCATGGATAGAAAAATCCAAACGCTTATCTAACTTTGCTGATGATGAGTATAAAACAATGCTCTGCCTAGAGGCTGCTAATGTACTGACAGATAAAGTAACGCTTGAGCCAAAGCAAAGTCATACATTAGTAACCACCATTAGTTGGTAAGCTAGCCATAATTAAAAGCAGGAATAGGGACAAATAGTGTTTAACAATCAACAAATAATGGATTTACCAAAGCATAGTGATATTAGCTTTAAGCCATTGGCTGATAAAGCCTTATTACATACTCAGCTTAACTGGCTTACATTTTATATTCCGTTAATTGGGGTACTTATTGCGGTTTGTTATTTTAACGAAGCTTTTGCAGAGAGAGCGCAAACTTACTTGCTAATTGGTATGCCCGTTTTAGTAGCTGTATCCATGTTGTACAACATGGTTAGCATAAGGCTGCAAGGTTTTGCGGTACGAAACCACGATATTGCTTTTAAAAAAGGCGTTATTTGGCAACAAGTAACGGTATTGCCTTTAGCGCGAGTACAACATATGGAAATACATCAGGGGCCAATAGAGCGAAAGCTTAGCCTTGCGAGCATCAAATTATTTAGCGCAGGCGGCGTAAGTGCCGATTTACAAATTAGTGGGTTAACCCATGATGATTGTAAAAATATGCGCCAATTTGTACAGAACTACCGTCAAGACGATACGGCTCCTCAGGCGGTTTTAGTTGATGAGTAATAGTATTATTGAAGAGCAAACTAGCTCAAGTGATTGGCAAAAAGTATCGTCTTGGGCGCTTTTATATTTTGTTGTGCACTTTAGTGTGCGCTTTGTAAAAGATGGCCTTTTAAACTTACTGCCTATGTTTGTAGTATTTGTTACTCAAGTAGAAAATAAATTATTTTGGGCGCAAGTTGCAGGTGGTATTGCGCTGATTTCGTTGCTTGTTTACTCATTTTTATATTATTTAAATTTTAAGTTTTGTATTAGTAGCGATAACGAAATATTGCTTAACAAAGGCGTATTTAAAAAAGAGCGACTTACGCTTAAATTTGGCCGCGTACAAAATGTTAATATTGCCGAGCCATTTTATTTTACCCCCGTAAACTTAGTTAATTGTATTTTTGATGCTGCAGGCAGTGTGTCGCAAGAAGTTGTTTTACCCGGCGTCACTAAAGACTACGCGCAGCAAATACGTAAACAAATATTTGCTTTTAAAGCGCAGCAACAAGAAGAAATACAAAGCACTGAGCAAAGCGAAGTAGATACTATTGAAAATAGCCTAAGCATTAGCAATAAAGAAATAGCCAAATTTGGTTTAATGTCGAATATGGCTATTTTAGCAATCGCTGCTTTGGCCCCTTTTATAAACCTGATTGTTGATTTTTTAGAGAAGCAAATTATTGCTAAAGTAGAAGGCTTTTACCAACAAGAGCTTGGTATGCTGGCAAGTGCTGCTACCTTTGCGATGATCACCTTAATTGTTTTATTAATTTTGGCTGCCGTAATGTTATCTATGACTATGTCGCTTATTCGTTTTTATAATTTTGAGCTTTACTTTAAAGGTCAAAAATTTAAACGTATTGCAGGCTTGTTAGAGCGCCATCAGCTTTCGATGAGCATGGATAAAGTGCAATCTATTGTTATAAAGCAAAACTTAATGGGCCGATTACTAAAGCGATTTACTGTGGAGTGTTTGCAAGCAAGTAGCGGTGGTTTAGTTGCAGGTGTTGCGGCTAAACAAAATAAACAAACCTTAGTGTTACCTGTATTAAATAGCGAACAAGTTGATAGCGTATGCCAATGGATTTACCCGTGGTTTAACAGTAAAAAACTCGCTTTTAAGCGCGCAGAGCGAGCGCTTTTGTATAAAAATTTAGGCTTTTATTCATTGTTACCCAGTGCGCTAGTGTTTGGCTTTTGTTTTATTGCCGATATTAACACTTTGATTAGCCTTGGTGTTTTGGTGGTGTTTTCTGGCTTGGTAACCTTATCGTATCAGCGTTATGGTTATTACATGCATGAGGATAATGGTCGATTTTACATGGTTGTACGCAAAGGGTTGATTGGCGTTCATTACCGTGTTTTTGAGCTTTATAAAGCGCAAAGTGCACGCAGTATAAGTACGTACTTAATGCGCAAATCAGGCTTAAAAAGCTTATACATACAACTTGCTTCAGGCTTTGCATTTATGCCCTACATAAAGCAGCAAGACGCTGACTTTATTATCGATTTTACAATTAAGCAGATTGAGTCAGATACTCGCAGCTGGATGTAATACCTCTTCATTAAAAAAATAAGGCATGTGTAAATACACATTTGCACATGCTTTATTACACTTTCTTACTGCCCCTGAAAGACATTTAATAATACCCTAGATGGTATTAAGGAATTCTTTTAGGGACACTCATGAAAAAAACACTTATCGCATCGGCTTTATTACTAGCAGCACCAAGCTTTGCAGCCGATTGGCAAACTATTCATACCGAACATTTTAATATTCACTACAGTGTTGAGCATGCTGATTTTGCTAAATCAACTGCAACAGAGCTTGAAATAGTACGCACCAAAGTGCTTGAGCAGCAAAACCGAGCACTTGATAAAACAGTTGATGTAGTGGTGTTTGATCCCCTAAATGCAGCAAACGGCTTTGCGCTACCTACCTCAAGTAACCCTGTAATGGCACTTTTTACAACCCCACCACAATCCGACACAGTTATATCAAACAGCGCTGGCTGGCAGCAGTTGCTTGTGTTGCATGAATATATTCACTTAGTGCACTTAGCACAGCCTACACGCAATCACTGGCAGCAGAAAGTACGTGGTATATGGGATTTATACGACTTAACCTACAGTGATACGCCGCGCTGGGTAGCCGAAGGTTATGCCACATTGATTGAGTCTAAAATGACGGGTCGTGGACGTTTGTTTGATAACTACTCAGAGTCAATACTGCGAGAATTTGCTCAACAGGGCGCACTGCCAACCTATGGGCAGTTAAATGGCGAGCAGGGCTTTATGGGCGGCTCAATGGCGTATTTAATGGGTAGTCGCTTTTTAAATTGGTTAGAGAAAAACTATTCAGAGCAAACACTCGATAGTGTTTGGACGCGAATGCAAGGCGTAAAAACGCGTGATTTTGATGAGGCATTTAGCGGTGTGTTTGGGCAAAGTGCAGCCAAGCTATATCGCCGATTTATAGCTGAATATACCTATAAAGCAATGCAAATAGAGCAAGGGGAGCCGTTACTTAATAGTGAACTTTGGCTTGAGCTTAACTTATATGCAAGTAACCCAGTACTTTCAAAAGATGGTAGTAAAATTGCGATTGTTGAGCGAGATAAAGAGAGTAATACCAAGCTTATAATTTATAGCACTGATGACAACATTAAAGCGCAAGAAGAGTTTACTAAAGCGCAAAAAGAGCTACTCGAAAACGATGCACAAGATATTCCCGATACAGCGCCCAGTGTGTTTAAGCGCGAACAAAAGCAAGTGCTTAATCAAATAAACCGAGCCGGTATTGCAAATCCTCAATGGGTAAATAGCACAACTTTATATTTCAATGCGTACAGCAATGAAGAGTCGGATATTTATAACAAAGTGTCTGACATATTTAGCTATAACACTGACACTGGAAATATTACACAACTTACCGAACTTGCTGGTATACGACGATTTAGCGTAACCAGTAACGGCGAAACCTTGTATGGCGAGCAAATAAGAGATGGCTACTCTGAATTAGTAAAGGTTGATCTCAATACGCAAACCATCACACCATTATTTACAAAAAGCCTTGAGACAACTTACGATTACCC
Organism: Pseudoalteromonas sp. 31A1; assembly: GCF_011378815.1. NCBI lineage: Bacteria > Pseudomonadati > Pseudomonadota > Gammaproteobacteria > Alteromonadales > Pseudoalteromonadaceae > Pseudoalteromonas > Pseudoalteromonas sp. 31A1. Next base: position 34,916 of record NZ_WTKY01000027.1, read on the forward strand.
AATACTCAGTCCTGATGAAACTAAATTAGCTTATTTATCAACGTCATTAAATGAAAATTGGCAATTGTATATACAAGGTATAAACGGCGAACAACAGCTGTCAGTACCTATGCCAAACGGGTATCAATATTTAAGTCAGCCAAGCTTTAGCCATAATGGCGAGTCACTTTATTTTGTTGCAGGTTTAAATAGCGCCACCGATATTTATAACTACAACATAGAGAGTAAAGCACTCACCAAGTTAACCCAAGGGCAAGAGGCCGTTGCCCACCCAATTGAAATGGCTGATGGCTCGTTACTCTATTTTTCGATAACTGCAGATGGGCCAAATGTAAAAACACTGCCAAAAGCTATAAAAAGCACTGTAGTTACTGAGTTTGCAGCTAACAAAAAAGCACCGCTGCTAATAGTAAACGAACATACACTTCCAAAAGCTAAAATATATACGCACGAAACTACAGAGCAAACAAATTACAACGTGCTCGACCAGCACGCTACTTTCGCGATTGGCTCTCAATATTATTCGGCTTCTACCAGTTTGTTAGATTTAAGCATTAAAAGTAGCGACTTATTAAAGCAGCTCGACTTACAAGCGGGTTATAGCACTGATTTACACGATGGGGCATTGCACGGTGGTTATGTGCAGGCAAAATATAATGCGCTTGATGTAAAACTGAAACTTGCACTGTTTGACTACAATTTAGATACATCGCGCCAGTCTCAGCAAAGTCTAAGTGCAGACATGGATGCCCGTGGTGGTTTTGCCGCAATAAGTTACCCCGTTAAATTTGGGCAGTTAAGTTTAATGCCAGAGCTTGCCTACAATTACACTGATTATAAGCAAAGCCATAAAAGTTGGACGCGTTTAGGTATTGCTCAAAATTGGCAATATGATCGTCAAGACTTTGCTATAGGCCAAAGTATTTATGCGAGTTGGTACGATGGCAGTAGCAAAAGTAATAATTGGCAAGGTTATGATTTAGCCGCCAAAATTTTTGGTAAAGCGTTTGGTATTCCTCTTTATGCAAACTTTGATCAAAAGCAACGCGACGACAGCAGCCTTGCATTAGGTGGCTTTAGCTCAAATCTTATTAATCAGCAGCAAAATAGTGAATATGTACTTTCATCTGAGCTGCCTTTTTACAGTGCAACTGCAAAGCGCTATCAAGGCTACGGTGGCGGCTTTAGCTTTAAAGAAGGCATGCCGTGGCTTTATTATAAGCAACATCAACTCGACGACACCGTATATGCACAAAGTTACGGCTTAAAGTACCAAGGTGACTTTAGTTTTGGAATGGGGCCAGCAGGTGTAAACGATTTAACGTTTAATATGGGACTGTCGCGAGTAGAAGGCGACAGTTTTGAAGATGAAATGCGTGCTTGGCTGAGCTTTTATTATTCACTTTAGCGTTTAAAGTTAACCACGGTTTGGCTAAGTTATTTGTCCATTTGTAACGACAGTAACTTAGCTTGATATACATCGAGTTTTTGATTATCACGTTCTAGTTCAATTGCTTTCTCAAGTAAGGTTTGTGTTTGTTTAATATTACCTTGTTGATAGCGAACTTTTGCGAGTTCCAAGTATAACTCAGCAATGTAAGGCGCTTTAGTAATAGCTTGCTCAAGGTGTGCTTTAGCCTGATGAGCGTGGCCAGCTTGTAAGTCGTTTTTAGCGATTACTAGTAATTCGTATGGGTCTTTTTCTTTATTAACTAATTGTGAGGTGAGCTCCTTAACAAGCTCTTTGTCGCCTAATTTTTTAGCTAAAAGCTGATAGTTGCTGATTAAATTAATGCTTATTTCATTATTACTAAGTGCTGTTTGATAGATGTTTTTAGCGCTTTGTAAATCACCAGCCCGACGATGCAAAATGCCCGCTATATTAAATAATTCAGGATCATTGGGAGTGTATTTGTTTGCTTGTAGAATAAGTGAGTAAGCAATATCCAGCTGTTTGTCTGCTAGCGCTGTTGCAGCTAAATTACTGTAAAACTTAGAAACTAAATCGTTATAGTCTGCGCTGCTTGAATAAAAACTGCGACGAGTAGGGAAGTAATCAATTAAGGTGCCCGCTCTGAAAAACTCAATTATATTATCATCTTTTTTCTCTACTTTTGGAGCATATACTTTTGTTCTAAAGTGATTAGCGACATAAACAACATTATTTTCTTTTGCGTATATGGGCTTACTTGTAACTTCTTGAAAGCTTGTTTCTAACCCAAGAGCTTGTGCGTAGCTTTGCGTTAAAATGGCTAAACTAATGCAATTACCTTGCGAACGCTTTAGGGTTTGAGCTGAAGTAAGTGTATCGCCATGGTATTTAAAGTTAGCTATCTGGCTTTCGAGGTAGTTGTAAATTATGCGGTCATCACGGATTTGGGATAGCTTTTGGTTTTCGGCGTAAGCTAAAAACATTTCTTTTTCAGCATCCGGTAACTCAAAAATACTGTGCTCGGAAGGTGTGTCGAGTTTATTAAACAAAGAATGGTTTAATAGTTGTTCAAGCCCTACTTGTTGTTCTACTTGCTGAACCTTGGTTGTGTTACATCCAACTAAAAATAAAAAGGTAATACTAATAACTATTTTGATACACTCCTTTGTTAATTTTTACATTACAATGTGGTGGGTTTTTAATCAATGTTATAGATTTTTTTTCTAAAAATTTTATAAATGGACTAATGCTAAATTTACGATGTATAAAATTTTGGCTTAAATACTAATGTGACCATAGTTTTATAATGAAACACTAATAAACTATGCCCTCAGCCCTAATACAGAGCTGTAGGCAAAATAACGGTAGTAGCTTTGGGTATGCGCTAAGTAGAGTTTTATTATTCACTTTAAATGACTGTTAAGTAAATGTTATATTCTGAGCTGTTTTAATAAAATAAGTATTTTGACAATGTCATTTAAGCATCAGAAAGTTCCCAAGAGCGTTGTACTTCCAAGCGTCCCCTCCGACGCACCTGGTTTAAGGTATGAAAAGCCAGAACTAGGTAGTAACTATTGGGTTGTTGATGAGTTTTTTAAACATGAAGAAGCAATGGCTATTCGTTCTTCATGTTTAAAAAAAGAGGTTTGGAAGTACGGTAAGCCGTATACCAAAGAACTTTGGCCTGGAATGCGCACTCCTAATGCTCTAAATAGTAAACAGCTTAAAAAAATAGAAAAATATGTTAAGTCAGTTATCAAAAAAAATAAATTATGGGTTGCTGATTCCAATAAGGTTGTAGTTGATACCAATACTGCAATTTTAGTGGGGGCTGAAGAAGGGGCTTCTAGGCCTCATGTAGATAATCGTTATTTATGTAGATACGCTGCTGTTTTGTATTTAAATCCTGATCCAATTACCTCTGCCGGTACCTCTTTTTATCGTTTAAAGTATGCAAATGAAGCGGCAGGAGGAAATATTGTCGATCCTCCTTATGCTAATCTTGTTGATGCACTTAATGTAAGTAGCCTTCCATATAGCGCATGGTATAAAGACATAGATATTGAGAATCGCTTTAATCGTTTAATTATATTTAAAGGTAGTATTGTTCACAGTGCATCTGAGTATTTTGGAGATGATTTAAATACTAAAAGGCTGGCGATAACATTTTTTTGGATGTGCGAAGATTAATTAATAATTCTTTTTAGGCAGAAAAATCTTGTCGATAGTAAGGCAAAAATTTCGTTATTTAGTTGTTCTAAATGAGACGTTTTTAATGCAACTAGCGTTAGGTTTACTCCCTCAAAATGACTAAGTATTATTGCGCACTCTCTTCTATAAATAATATGTAGAGTGCTGTTTTTATAATTTATAAATAGCTTATTATTAAATGAATCATAAGCTATTATTTTTAAACGCTAGGGCATGTTGAACTTTGTGGATTGAAATTTGTTCAATCTAGGGGCGATTAAATCGCGGCGCGAGGTTTGTAACCTAGTGGGCTAAGTAAAAACCGAGCAAA
>NZ_WTKY01000028.1:0-36316 GCF_011378815.1 Pseudoalteromonas sp. 31A1
CCATGCCGAACTCAGTAGTGAAACGAAACAGCGCCGATGATAGTGTAGCATTTGCTATGTGAAAGTAGGACATTACCAGGCTTCAAATTCAGTCGAAGGACTTTAATCTTAATAATTAAAAATAAGAAAATTGAAAAGAATTTTCTTGGTGACAATAGCGTTTTGGACCCACCTGACTCCATGCCGAACTCAGTAGTGAAACGAAACAGCGCCGATGATAGTGTAGCATTTGCTATGTGAAAGTAGGACATTACCAGGATTTAATTAAGAGAAACCCGTTACAGCAATGTAACGGGTTTTTTGCTTTTTGAAATTAGTAAAACTCAGCATACTAAGAGATGATACGATTAATAATAGTGTAGTATTTCACTGTGATTCTCTACCGCTGTAGGCACTACGACATCCTACTGCGTAGCGCACCGACTTCACATTGTAGAGCGCTCGAATTTAAGATTCGGGCTTTTTTATGTCTGCAGAAAAGTGAAGTACGCGCAATTAACACCCACTCACATCAACACCTATCACGTAGGTCGGGCGAGCGTAGCGACTCCCGACGCTAAAATCATAAAAACCTCTGCTCGACAATGAGTTCGTAGCATTTGCACTGTGACTCTCCACCGCAGTGGGCATCATGACATTACCAGGATTTAATTAAGAGAAACCAGATACAGTAATGTGACGTTTTTTTCTATTTAAATTTAGTAAAATCTCACCGTTAAATTCGACAACAAAACTAGGTGCACCTAATAGCGCGTGTTAAAATCCAATTTTTATAAATGACGATATAGAGGTCTAGATTGCCTACAGCTGATTACCAAAAGGTGCTTGATGAAATAGCACATGAAGTACGCCCTTTATTATCACAAGGGAAAGTAGCTGATTATATACCGGCGCTTGCCGAGGTTGATCCAGAACAATTTTCTATCGCTATTTATACAACTGATGGTGAAACTGTATGTGCGGGGGATTGTTCTCAACGCTTCACTATTCAATCAGTTTCTAAAGTTATGACACTTACTATGGCACTACAGCGTTATGGTGATGAACTTTGGCACAGAGTCGGAAAGGAACCCTCAGGTACAGCCTTTAACTCGCTTACACAGCTTGAGTTTGAAAAGGGGATTCCTCGTAACCCATTCATCAATGCAGGCGCAATTGTAACGTGTGATGCGTTATACAGCCGCTTATCTGCGCCAATGCATTCTATGCTCGAAACTTTCAGGTTATTAGCTGGTAATAGAGGCATAGTAATTGATAAAAAAGTCGCTAATTCAGAGTATGAGTTCAGGCACCGAAATGCTGCTATGGCACATTTAATGAAGTCGTTTGGTAATTTTGAAAACGAAGTTGATGATGTTTTGTGGGCTTACTTTAACTTTTGTTCTATTGAGCTCAACTGTATTGAATTAGCAAAAGCTTATAATTTTTTAGCTAATAAAGGTGTTGATAATCGATCGGGCAATCGTGTTTTAAGTAGTCGTCAGAATAAACAGCTTAATTCGCTTTTATTCACGAGTGGTTTATATGATGCTGCGGGTGATTTTGGTTACAGAGTGGGCATGCCAGGTAAGTCGGGAGTGTCAGGAACTATTTTAGCTGTACTACCAAATAAGTTTACTGTAGCTGTTTATTCTCCGGGGCTTAATTCGTTTGGTAACTCCGTTGCAGGAATAGCAGCATTAGAACTGCTATCTAAAAAGCTCGATATTTCTATTTTTTAGGAAATCGATAGGGAGCAATAATTGCTCCCACCGTTATTTATTGTTCCCAATAAACTTGTTCTAAACAATCTTCACGTTCAGGTAAACCACGAGATAAACGCGGAGAGTGCTGAACTAATACTTCATAGCTCGCTCGGTTAGCATATTTACTAATTTGCGATAGTGACGAGTAAGTAATAGCTTGTTGCTGATGTTTAGCTGAGTTTGCCACATTAAGCTTATGGTAAACATTCGCTGACAAATCATGTAGTACAGCCGCAAGTGCGCAGTCACCTGCACCATTGGTGTTTTTTATTGAATCAGGTCCACCCATAAATGGGGCCGTATGACTGTATGCTCTGATAGGTTCATCACACTCATCTTTACGCATAGCTCGTGAGAATTCGTAACGGTTAAAATCAGGTATGGCGCCTGGTAGTAACGGGTATTCGGTTTCACGCTTTAAGCTTTCGTCTACGTAGCCGGCCATAAATAAGCCTTTTTCGCCAGCGGTACAAATAACTAAGTCTACCCAATCAAGTGCTTTATCAGCAGCTAGAAGAGGATCTTCAAAACCTGTAATAGCTAAACCTTCTTCTTCGTTCATAGCAAGAATATCAACATGCTTTTCAACAAAGTTTGCCCACCAAGTAGGGTCTTGTTCAATTAAGAACTTAGTACCGAGTGTTAGCACAACTGGCACACCTGCGTCATTAGCGTATTTTACCGCTTGCATAGTGGCTTCAGTCATTGTTTCGCTACCTTGAGTACGCATAAGATAGGCACTAATCACTAACGCTGATGAATTCTCAATAAGGTCTTTATCGATAGATTCAGGACGTAAGTGATTCATTAGGCCTGCACTTATTGCAAAAGTACGCTCACCGGTTTCATCAATTAATGTAAAACAACGCCCTACAGGCCCATCAACTGGTTGAAGGTAGTTTAAGTCTACACGGCTTGAGGTATTACATAAAAAACGGTAAGCGTAGCTACCTATTTTTATATTTTCGCTCATTACGCCTAATAAAACTGAGCGATCATCTGCAAGTACAGAGTAGTTGTGCATAGTGTTACCAATGGTTCCACCGGCAAACTCAAAATCAACCATATTGTTTAATTTTAAACGATCGTATAAGGCGTTTGTTGTATCGCTATCAATAACTTGCGACATCCCTCTACGTAGTTGAAATTCGTCAAGGAAAGCTTGATCAACTTTTGCCTCTATATCAACAACGATCTGATCGATACCCGTAATATAACTACGTTGTAATCGCTCTGTTGCGTTAAGTTGATTGGTAAGTGGATCTTTGGCTTCCACTGGAAAATAATGTTTATGCCTGCGGCGTCCAGGAAATTTCATTTGCTACCCGTGTTGTGAGCTAAATAAAAAAAGCGTGAGATTATAGCGTAAATCAGCACGAGTGAGCCATTACAAACGGGTAAATATTGTTTTATTTTTGGAATAAAGTAATGAATGGCGCACTTTAGAGTGCTAACTAGGTATAATTACAGTATAAAAGGTTATTTAAGTAGAAATAATGAACGAACCATTTGATGATTCCTACTGGATGGAACAAGCGCTTTTGTATGCAAAGCAAGCAGAGCTGCTTGATGAAATTCCGGTTGGAGCAATTGTAGTCAAAGATAACCAGCTAGTTTCAGTCGGGTATAACCGCTCAATAACGGATAATGACCCATCTGCCCATGCCGAAATGATTGCAGTGCGAGAAGCTGGAAAAGTCCTTAACAATTACCGCTTAATTGATTGCACCCTATACGTAACGTTAGAGCCATGTTCTATGTGTGCGGGATTGTTAGTGCATAGCAGAATAAAGCGTTTAGTATTTGGAGCAGTCGATGCTAAAACAGGGTCTGCGGGTTCAATTATGAATTTATTACAAGAGCCTAAGTTAAATCATCAAGTTGAGGTGTGCGGTGGTGTTTTGGCACAGCTGTGCGGTGATACTATTTCGAATTTTTTTAAACGTAGAAGAGCGCAAATTAAAGCAGCTAAGAAAGCTGCTCGTGATGAACAAATAAATAAGCCTAACTAGAGTTAACTAGCGATTGGCTCTATTTCTGATTCGGCCATTTGCTGCATAGCAAACATTCGGCGACGCCAGATGATTTTTTTGTGTAGTTTTCGCAACATAACACGACGACGTGTGGCCGTTGAATAAATGACATTGCGTTTTAATCTTTGTGTGCGTCTACGTTTTAGCATGTTTTCTCCTAATGCAAGAGTGAGAAAGGCACGGGTATATCTTATAAAATAATAATATACAATTAACACACATTAGTGATCATTTGGTGACAAGTAAACAGATATTTAATTTACTTAAATTTTGCTTACTGACATACTCAATAAACGGGTACTTATATTAATCTTAGCCATTGTTTTCACTCGACTGTTCGGGTTCGATTATAGGTTGTTGTTTTTCTGTTTGAGCTTCATCTGCCTTACTTTTTACTTCACTTTTCACTTCACTTTTTTCGTTTAGCTTTAGCTTTAGCTCAGTATCAGTGCTCAACTCTGTAATTGGTTTTGGCTCAGGCTCTGCAGCAATAGCATCATTTTCATCTAGCCAAACAAGTGCATCGTAATAGCGACGAATATTATCAACATATTTAACAGCTACATCGCCTCGGGCATAACCGTAGCGAGTTTTACGGTAATAGCGCTTTTTAATTAATAGTGGTAGGCGTTTTTTTACATCAGCCCATTTGTCAGGGCTTGCACCTTGTTGCTCGGTAATTATACGTGCGTCGTTAACATGTCCCCAACCTACATTATATCCGGCCAGAGCAAGCCATGTACGGTCGGGCTGCGGGATACGGTCAGGAATGCGTTTAATAAGCTTGCTTAAGTATTTAGCGCCACCACGAATGTTTTGCTCTGGCTCTAATCGGTTAGTAACACCCACTTGTTTGGCTGTACTGCGAGTTAGCATCATGATGCCGCGCACACCTGTTGGTGATTTAGCGCGAGGATTCCACATAGATTCTTGATAGCTTAGTGCTGCTAATAATCGCCAGTCAAGGCTACCTGCATATTGTTCAAACCATGGCTGGTATGTTGGTAAGGTTTCTTTAATTGCTTCGATATAAGCAAGGGTATTTACATAATTAAATTGGCGTACGTGACCAAAATACTTTTCTTCGAGTACGTAGAGCTGGTTACTTTGCTTAACGTCACCAAAAAATGGCACCAATAACGCATATAAAGAGTCGTCATCTGATTTATTGAGTATCCATGCAATAGGGTCGTTATGGCTAACTGAAAAACCGATGCTTAAATTGGGGTGATAACGGCGAAACAACGATAATGTATGTGTATCGGCTAGGGTGTAATCTATCTCGCCATCAATAACCGCTTGAAGTAATTCTTCTTCATCAAACTCTTCGCTCTCTATCCAGGTAAGGTCTGGATTGTTCTTCTTCATTTTTTGTAGAGTAAGCGAGTGGCTACTTTTAGCTATAACAGTAAAGTTACCGTCTAAATCGTCAAACTCTCGAGGACGAACGCGACCTTGCTTATAAACTAATTTTTGGCTAATTGTTCTGTAAGTTGGCCCAAAGCGGTATTGCTCTGCACGGGTTTTATTATAGGTAAGTCCTGACGCTATTAAGTCTAAATCACCGCTTTCAAGGCGTTCAAACATGTCAGATAAGTTAAAGAAAGGGACTATTTCAAGCTCTACACCTAAATATTCAGCGAAGGCTTGAGATAACTCATATTCAAAGCCTTGCTCACCTTGAACGGCTTGATAATAATTACTAGCACTCGCAAGGGTACCCACACGTATTTTATTGTGTTCTTTTATTTGGGCGAGTTGAGTTGGCTGCTCTTGCATATCGCATGCACATAACAGCATAACTAAAGTAATGATTATTATTAGTTTTTCTTTGAACATTGAGTGCCCCTTAAGCTCGCCAGTCACCGTTATAGCAAAACTAAGCCATCGCGTCACTTTACCTTTTATTTTATTAACCAAAAGAGGCTATAAATAAAGCTAAAAAGTTAATTTTATGAAAAGCGTAATTTTGAGTTAAATCTGAATGCTAATTGGACTATAATGCGTGCCTAAAATATCGTTCAATCCCTAACCCCGGATGAAATTACCTATGTTGATCCTTCGTGGTGCACCAGCACTGTCAGAGTTCAGAGTTAATAAAATTTTAGCGCGTTGCCAACAATCGCAACTTCCAGTCACTAACGTATACGCCGAGTATGCTCACTTTGCCGATTTAACATCGCCGTTGAGTAGCTCCGAGCAAACCAAGCTTGAAAAACTATTAACTTACGGTCCAACTATTGCTGAGCATACCCCAGCCGGCAAACTTGTACTTGTTACACCTCGCCCAGGTACCATTTCACCTTGGGCATCTAAAGCAACCGATATTGCCCATAACTGTGGTTTAAAACAGGTTCACCGTGTTGAACGCGGTATTGCTTATTATGTTGAAGGTGACTTAAACGCAGAACAACTTGCACAAGTAATTGCGTTATTACACGACCGTATGACCGAAGCCACGCATAGTGAGCTTGAAGATGCTGCACAACTGTTTCGCAGTGATGTACCGCGCCAAATGTCGTCTGTTGATATTTTAGGTGGCGGACGCGAAGCATTAGCAATAGCCAATGTTGAGCAAGGTTTTGCCCTTGCTGATGACGAAATAGATTACTTGGTAGAAAACTTTATAAAGTTAGGACGTAACCCTAATGATATCGAATTGTTTATGTTTGCACAGGCAAACTCAGAGCATTGTCGCCATAAAATATTTAATGCTGACTGGACAATCGATGGAAAAGAGCAGCCAAAATCGCTGTTTAAAATGATTAAAAATACCTTTGAGCTAAATCCTGAAAATGTATTGTCGGCGTATAAAGATAACGCGGCAGTAATGAAAGGCTCAAAAGCGGGTCGCTTCTTCCCAAATGCGCAAGGTGAATATGCGTATCATCAAGAAGACATTGAAATATTAATGAAAGTTGAAACTCATAACCATCCAACAGCTATTGCGCCATTCTCTGGTGCAGCTACGGGCTCTGGCGGTGAGATTCGCGATGAAGGCGCAACAGGTCGTGGCTCTAAACCAAAAGCTGGTTTAGTTGGCTTTACGGTATCAAACTTACGTATTCCAGGTTACGAGCAACCATGGGAAAGCGATTTTGGTAAGCCGAGTCGTATTGTTAACGCGCTTGATATTATGACAGAAGGTCCACTGGGCGGCGCTGCATTTAATAATGAGTTTGGTCGTCCTAATTTACTAGGTTACTTCCGTACTTACGAAGAAAAAGTAACAAGCCATAACGGCGAAGAAGTACGTGGTTACCATAAACCAATTATGCTTGCTGGCGGTTTAGGTAATATTCGCTCTGATCATGTTCAAAAAGGGGATATACCTGTTGGCGCTAAATTAATTGCGCTAGGCGGACCTGCAATGAACATTGGTTTAGGCGGTGGTGCTGCATCAAGCATGGCTTCAGGTCAATCAAACGAAGATTTAGATTTTGCTTCTGTACAACGCGAAAACCCAGAAATGGAACGTCGTTGCCAAGAAGTTATCGATAAATGTTGGCAGCTAGGTGACGAAAACCCAATTGCATTCATCCACGATGTAGGCGCTGGCGGTTTATCAAATGCGTTTCCTGAGCTTGTTAACGATGGTGGACGTGGTGGTAAGTTCCAATTACGCAGCATCCCTAACGATGAGCCAGGCATGGCACCACACGAAATTTGGTGTAATGAATCACAAGAACGTTATGTACTCGCTGTTGGCGTAGAAGACTTTGATCGCTTTGAAGCAATTTGTAAGCGCGAACGCGCTCAGTACGCAGTTATTGGTGAAGCAACCGCTGAACCTCACTTAACCGTGTCAGACAGTCACTTTAAAAATGACCCCGTTGATTTACCGCTGGACGTATTATTAGGTAAAGCACCTAAAATGCACCGCGATGTAACGTCAAAGCAAGTTGTTGGTAAAGCGCTTGATACTACATTAATAAATGCAGCCGATGCAGCGCAGCGCTTAATGCGTTTACCAGCCATTGCAGAAAAAACATTCCTAATAACAATCGGCGATCGCTCAGTTACTGGCTTAGTGGCGCGCGATCAAATGGTCGGTCCTTGGCAAGTACCTGTTGCTAACTGTGCAGTAACTGCGGCAACGTATGACACTTATCACGGTGAAGCTATGTCACTTGGTGAGCGTACTCCTGCTGCATTACTTAATTACGGTGCATCTGCTCGTTTAGCGGTGGCTGAATCGTTAACTAATATTGCCTGTGCAAACATTGGTAGCCTTGAAAATATTAAGTTATCAGCAAACTGGATGGCAGCAGCGGGTCACCCAGGTGAAGATGCGGGCTTGTATGAAGCAGTTAAAGCCGTAGGCGAAGAACTTTGCCCTGCGCTTGGTTTAACTATTCCAGTAGGTAAAGATTCTATGTCGATGAAAACGACATGGAAAGATGAAGGTGACTCACAAGAAAAATCAGTAACATCGCCGCTTTCATTGGTTATAACGGCATTTGGTCGTGTTGACGACGTACGTAAAACAGTAACTCCAGAACTGCGTACAGATAAAGGCGATACATCGCTTATATTAGTTGATTTAGGTGCGGGTAAAAACCGCATGGGCGCATCAAGCCTTGCGCAAGTTTATAAGCAATTGGGTGATGTAACACCTGATGTTGATAGCCCTGAGTTATTAAAAGGCTTTTATAACGCAATGCAAGCGCTAGTGGCTGATAGTAAGTTACTTGCTTATCATGACCGTTCAGACGGTGGTTTATTTACCACGGTTGCTGAAATGGCGTTTACGGGTCATACCGGTGTAACGGTTGATTTAGCAGATTTAACAGGCTCTGACATTGAAGCGCTTTATAACGAAGAGCTAGGTGCAGTAATTCAAGTTGCAAATAGTGATTTAGATGCAGTAAATGTTGTGTTTGAACAACATGGTATTGCAGCAATTACTCACAACATCGGTACACTTAATAGCGACGATACGATTATATTTAACCGTGGCGAAAACACGGTGCTTAATCATACGCGTACTGAGCTTCGTACTATTTGGGCTGAAACAACGTATCAAATGCAAGCGCGTCGTGATAACCCCGAGTGTGCTAAGCAAGAGTTTGATGCAAAATTTGATGTAAAAGATCCTGGCTTAAATGTAAAACTAAACTTTGATTTAAACGAAGACATAGCAGCGCCATACATTGCAACCGGTGCTAAACCGCAAATGGCTATTTTACGTGAGCAAGGTGTTAACTCTCACCTAGAAATGGCAGCAGCGTTTAACCGCGCAGGTTTTGCAGCCGTTGATGTACACATGAGCGACATTTTAGAAGGTCGTTTAACACTAGAGCAGTTTAAAGGTTTAGTGGCATGTGGTGGCTTCTCTTACGGTGACGTACTTGGTGCGGGTGAAGGTTGGGCTAAGTCTATTTTGTTTAACGACATGGCACGCGATCAGTTCCAAAACTTCTTCCATCGTGAAGATACCTTTAGCTTAGGTGTATGTAACGGTTGCCAAATGTTATCAACGTTAAAAGAGTTGATCCCTGGCACTGAGCACTGGCCGCGTTTTGTAACTAATAAATCAGAGCGTTTTGAAGCTCGCTTTAGTTTAGTTGAAATACAAGAGAATCCATCTGTGTTCTTTAACGGAATGGCTGGCTCACGTATGCCAATTGCGGTTTCTCATGGTGAAGGTCATGCTGAGTTTGCAAACGATGCCGCAACTAAGGCCGCGCTTAATAGCGGCACTGTAGCGGTTAAGTTTGTAGATAACTACGGTAACCCTACAACGCAGTACCCAGCTAACCCGAATGGTTCTCCAGAAGGTATTACCGGTATTACCTCTACTGATGGTCGCGCAACTGTAATGATGCCGCATCCAGAACGCGTATTTAGAAGCGTTGCTAACTCTTGGCATCCTGATGAATGGATCGAAGATAGCCCGTGGATGCGTATGTTCCGTAATGCACGTAAAAATGTAGGTTAATTACATTTGCGTTTATACAAGTTAGATTCATAATCTAGCTGTAAAATAAAAAAGGCTGCATTGTGCAGCCTTTTTTGATTAGTATGCTTTTTGCACCAAGTTAAAAGCACAAAGCATGTAAGGATAGTATGTTTAAACGAGTTGGTTTAATTGTTGGGGCTATATTGCTAAGTATCTTGCTGCTTGGTTATGTATTTCGTTTGCCTTTATTACAGTGGGCTATAGCGCCTGAGCTTAAAAAAGCAGGCATTACGTTAAGTTGTCTCGACTTTTCAATTACGTCTGAGCTAAATATCTATGCTGATAAAGTGTGTGTGAATTATCAAAATCAACAGTTACAACTTACTGGTATTACTGCAAATATAAAACGTATAGATATTAAAAATGCTGTGCTAACGGTTAATCCTTTCCCTAAAAACGATAATGCTAATCAACTTGCTAAAAATCTTGATTTAGCGCTTCCTTCAACCCGTCCATTAATCAGCATTAAACAGCTTGCAGTAAAAAGTGATCAGCTCAATAAGCCACTAAAAATAAGTATATTGGAACCCACACTAAATCAGTTTAATGTCACTGGTGATATAAACGCGAGTGCGATTTTGACTGCTGATAAAGTAAGTGGTCAGTTTGCAGTAAATGACACTCTTTTAAAGCAAGTTATAAACACTAAAAACACCTTAATAGCTTGCGTTAATTTTAATACTCAGCAAGCGTTTAGCTTTGACGGTATAGAGCTTAAATTAAATGGCGATATTAGTGCCCAGTTTACTCATACTTATGAGCAATGTCAGGCCAACGTATTAACCACTGGCAAGTTGGCAACTCATTTTAATTTAAACAGCCAAGCGTTAATGCTTAATACCGATTTGCTTAATAACAAAATTAATTTAACGCCAAGTTGTGCGAATTTAATTTCACCGAGTGAATACGCAGGTTTTGTCAGCAATCAAGTTCCTTTAAATTGGCAACTTAAACTCCCTCAATCAATTCGCTTAAAGGATAGTGAGCTGAGCTTACCTGCAATTAATTTGGTGAGTGAGGGCGTTAAGCAATTTGATATTTTAATGACAGATACAGCAGTTAATATTAAATCGCCACTTGAAAACGTACAGACAAATTTATCAGCTCAAATAAGCACACCCGATATAAATAATTTCAGCGTTAATGCTCAGTTAGTGGGCACTACGATTAAAGGCGATTACGCGGTTGCGCTTGAAAGCTTGCCTGAATTTGTTCCTGCAACAGCGAATGGGCTTAGCCTTGGTGGTCACTTTGATATAAGTGAGTTTATTGACTCAAAACCAGTTGGGCTTATAAATGCTAAATTAACGCTCAATAGTGTAGATGCGTTTGATATAAGCGCAGTGCAATACCAAGGTGATTTAACTGCAAAAATGGATAAGCAGTTAAACGCAGAAGTAACATTAACGCATCAATTTAAAAGCGCACAATATAAAAAATTTAAAGCAACGGATATAAGTAACACATTAACAGCAAATGCTAATTTAGGCGTGGGCGAGTTATTTGCCGAGTTAACAGCAAAAACGAATATAAAGGCTGTTAATAGCCCTGACATAAAACTTAATAATATAAAAGTAGAGTCTAATGGGCTACAAAGCCGTGCACTAAAAGCCACTCATCACGCATTTATAAACGATGTCGAGTTAGTGATAAATCATCATGTATCGGCGCAAGCTAATCCGTTTGAAGTCATTATTCCTGAACAAGGTGTGCTGCCATTAAATGCATTTATTAGTCAATTTGAACCACTTGCGCAATTAACCGAGGGTAAATTTAATGGCTATATTAGTGGTGATGTAAACTTGCAAAACGCTTCATTCAATATAGGGGTTACTCACATAGGTGCACTTTATAACGATTACCTTGCGAGTGATTTGAATAGCGTATTTAGCGGGCAATATAATTCAGGTAAGCTTAATGTAAAACCAACTACCTTTAATTTAAATGAATTTAGAGCCGGTGCTGTTGTAAAAAATATTAAAGGGCAGTGGCAAGTTAACGATAATAGCGCTCTAGTAAACGATATAACGGGCGATGTATTTGGCGGCGAATTTTCGTTAGATACCTACACAGTAGGGAAGCCAAATCAAGTCGCTAATGTTAAGTTTGAAAATATTGATGCGAGTAAACTCGTTACACTCGATGATAAGTCGGGCATTGTATTAACGGGACGCTTAGCAGGCGCGTTGCCAGTCCACTTTAATAGTGGTGAAATTGAAATAATTGATGGCAGTTTATTTAGCCAAGGCACAGGTAATTTAAAAATTACTAATAACGCAGCGTTTGATTCGGTGATGCAGCAACAGCAAGAGTTGCAACCTGTGTTAGGATTATTAACAAATCTAGATATTCAAAAGCTAAATAGTAGTGTTGCACTAAAAAGTGATGGTTGGTTAAAACTCGGTGTTAACTTACAAGGTTATAATAAAGCAGAGCAGCAGCAAGTTAACTTTAACTACAATCATGAAGAAAACGTATTTACACTTTTACGCGCATTGCGTTTAAGTGACGAAATTACACAAAAAGTTGAGCAACAATACTCACAAAAAGGAAACTAATAATGAGACAGTCGTTATCGATAAAAGTACTGCTCGCGCTGGGTGCTATTAGCGTACTAAGTGCCTGCACGCACCGTGTTGAGGTGTCTGCAAAAGAGCCTATTACAATTAATTTAAATGTGAAAGTTGATCACGAAATTCGCGTAAAAGTAGACAAAGAACTCGACAGTTTATTTAGTGACGACAGTGAGTTATTTTAAGGAGTTAGAACATGAATACGAAGAAAAAATTAAATATTATTACATTACTTAGCGCTGTATGTATGTCGTTCTCTGTGTGGGCTATTAGCCTTGATGACGCCAAAAACCAAGGTTTAGTCGGTGAGGATAGCTCTGGTTATTTAGGGCTTGTTGTACAAAATGAAGAAGCAAAAGCGGTTGTTGATGACATAAATGCAAAGCGTAAAGCGCAGTACTTAAAGCTGGCTAAAAAGAATAACTTGTCACTTTCACAAGTAGAGGCACTCGCCGCTGCCAAAACAATTGAAAAAACCCAAAGTGGTCATTACGTTGAAGTAAATGGTAACTGGGTTAAAAAATAGCGATCCCAGCTAGCTTTACTTTGCTAAAGCTAAGAATAAAATCAAGAATAAAACCGAGCCTCTAAGCGCTCGGTTTTTTACAGCCTTCGAGTAACTGCTGCCAAAAATCAATACCCTTACGCCTTGCTAGGTTTATATTATGCTCTGGAATAGATTCAGGCTCGTTATAACTATCAAGCGCTTCGCTCATACTTGCTTCGCGGATTAAATGCAGAGTAGGAAAAGGCGCTCTATTTGTGTAGTTTGCGGCATCGGTTTCATCACTGTCGGCAAATACGTAATCAGGATGAAAGTTAGCAATTTGATACTTGCCTTCAAACCCTTGCGCGACTAAAAGCGCATTAGCTAAATCGACCAAGTCTAAAAAGTCTTCAAAATCACTAAAGCCGTTATCAAACATGATAAGCGTTGTTTCGCGCTCTGGTTCACGGTCAAGCTCAACACATTGCTCAAGCATATCCATTACGGCGTCATCCATGCTCGTTGCTGGGCTTACGATGTAATGAATACAATTATTTTCTACTTCTTTGCGGGCAAACGGGCAAAAGTTATATTTAACAATAACAGATGATACCCATTCGCGGGTTTGGCTTATAGCTATGTTGGTCACGGTTTTGGCTCTAAATATTGGTGAATAATGGTAAGTGTTTTTTGTATTGCACCTTGGTTTTTAGCTACGCATTGCGCGGCTTTAATACCTAAGGTTTGGCATGCTTTTGTGTTTTGGCTAAACGTTATGAGCTGCTTTGCTAGTTCGTCGTTGTTATCAACCATTACGGCGCCTTTGAGCTTTATTAGCTCGGGATAAACATGGTCAAAATTATATGTGTGTGGACCTGTTATTACACCTACCGAAAACGCCGCTGATTCCAGTGGGTTATGCCCACCTCTGCGAATTAAGCTGCCACCAATAAAGCTTACATTTGCAGCGCCATATAAACACTGTAACTCACCAAGCGTATCAGCAAGAAGTACTTGTTCATTGTTGTAGTTATTTTGGCTACGACGGCTAAAACTAAGTGGGCTTTGTGTTAAAAGCTCTGCCACTTTATCAAATTGCTCTGGATGGCGCGGAGCAATTATAAGTAATGCATTCGGTTGTTTTTTTAGTAACTCTTGGTGAGCTGCCAATACTAATTCATGTTCTACAGGATGTGTTGAGCCTGCAACCCATACAAAGCGCTCATCATTGATGTGTTCAGTACTACTATTTTTATTAATACTATAAAGCTGTTTAAGGTTGAGTACTTTGGCTAATTGCTCTTCACTTGGTGTTATATCAAATTTTATAGAGCCTGTTACATAGCTTTTTGAAGTTTCGAGACCAAGCTCTATAAAACGCCCCGCATCTGCCTTGTTATGACTCGCAAGTACTGTAATTGAGCGCATAATAATATGCGTTAATTTAGCGACCTTTTGATAGCCTTGCTGCGACTTTTCAGAGAGTCTTGCATTGATAACAAGTATCGGTATATTTTTTTTGTGACTTATCGCCATTAAATTTGGCCATAGCTCGGTTTCTAAAATACATAATGCTTGTGGCTTAATACGCTTTAAAAATCGGGCTGTCGCAAACGGAAAATCAATTGGTAAGTAGCTACACGCAACAGTATTTTTAAATTGGTTAAGTATTTGCTCTCTGCCTGTTGGGGTATTACAGGTTATAAGTATATTTAAATTTGGATGCGCTTTTTGAAGCGCTTTAATAAGCGGCGTTGCGGCAAGTACCTCACCAACAGACGCACAATGAAAAACTAAAGGCTTGGTTTTAGTCGTAAATAAAGACTTACTGACAAACCCAAAGCGCTCTTTAAAGTGTGCACGATAGCCTTGGTTTTTTTTACCTCGTAAAATATAGAGATAAAATACAATCAGTGGGCTAATAAAAATTAATGCTAAGGAGTAAAAAATGCGTGCCATACTGATCATTCTTAAAGGGAAGTGGCGTTAGTTTACCGTGAAATAGCCGTTTTCTAAACATACTCGCAATAAAATATGGTCTGGGTTCAGTTATAACCCGATAAAATGCACACAATTAAATAAAATTATGGAATAATGGATTTAATTTTTCCCTGCTATTTCAGTTCCTAGAGGAATTTTTCATGTCAATTATCGATTCAGTGGCAGCTAGCTACGTTGAAACATTAAACCGTCATCAAGCATTATTTGAAACGATGGAAGCTTATCATCAAGAATCTATGCAACTGTTAGAAGCATGTCACAGTGCATTACAAGCGGGTGGCAAGATTGTTTGGTTTGGTAACGGCGGTAGTGCAGCCGATGCGCAGCATTTAGCAGCCGAGTTTGTAGTGCGTTATAAATTAGAGCGTGGTCCGCTTGCCTCAATGGCATTGACTACAGACACATCAATTTTAACTGCACACAGCAACGATTATCACTTTGATACGGTGTTTGAACGCCAAGTTCAAGCGCTATGTAAACCAGAAGATTTAGTTATAGGTTTAACCACATCAGGTACTAGTAATAATATTAATTTAGCATTAGAAGCTGCAAATAAACTAGGTGCTTTTACAGTGGCATTAACTGGACGTGATGGCGGTAAAGTAAAAGATATTGCTAAGTTACCTATCATTATAAAAAATGACGAAACAGCACGTATCCAAGAAGCTCACATGTTTATAGGTCACTGGTTATGTGAAGCCATGGATATGGTTGTTGCGGAGCAGCAGTAATGGATTTATCGTTATTAAAAAACTTATCAGCGGCACGAATATTAGTTGTTGGCGACGTAATGCTAGACCGTTATTGGTATGGTGATACAGGTCGAATTTCGCCTGAAGCGCCAGTACCTGTTGTTAAAGTAAGTAAATTTGAAGACAAAGCGGGCGGCGCAGCTAACGTTGCAAAAAATATAGCGCGGTTAGATGCAAAAGTTGGCTTACTGGGCTTAATTGGTGAAGACGAAAGCGGGCAGATTTTAGAGACTATTTTAAAAGGTGAAAAAATAAGTTCACAATTAGTCAGTGTATGTGATTTACCGACTATTTCAAAAATGCGTGTTATTAGCCGCCACCAACAACTCGTTCGTCTTGATTTAGAAGAAACATTTACCGAGCAACACAGTCAACTTTTATTAAACCGTTTAGAGCTTGTACTTGATGAATACGATTTTATTGTGTTCTCTGACTACAGTAAAGGATCTTTAAGCTTAATTAAAGAGATGGTAAGCCTTGCTAAGGGCGCCGGAAAAACGGTTTTAATCGACCCTAAATCGCCAGATTTACATTTATATGAAGGTGCTGATTACATTACGCCTAATTTACATGAGTTTAAGTTAGCGGGTGGTCAAACCGATTCAGAAGAAGCTTTAGCAGCAAGTGCGCGTGATTTAATTAGCAAAAATGGCATTAAAGCCATGTTGCTTACGCGTTCTGAGCAAGGTATGTCGTTAATTAATGCAGATGAAAAGTTTGATTTTGCAGCACAAGAGCTTGAAGTAAGCGATGTGACTGGGGCCGGTGATACGGTTATAGCTACACTCGCGGTTATGCTTGGTGCGGGCATGGAACCTAAAGATGCAGTCGAAATTGCTAATTTAGCGGCAGGTATAGCGGTTAGTAAATTTGGTGCAGCTACAGTTTCGCCAGAAGAGTTAAGTCGTAAGCTTGGTCAGTATTTACATACTACTGGTGAGCATTACCAAACACCATTTGATGATGTACTTCAGCATATTGAATTTGCAAAACAAAACGGTGAAACCATTGTATTTACTAATGGCTGCTTTGATATTTTACATGCTGGGCATGTGCGTTATTTAGCACAAGCTAAAGCGCGAGGCGATAGACTCGTTGTTGGATTAAATAATGACGAATCTATTACGCGCTTAAAGGGAGCAGATCGTCCTATTAACCCACTAGATGAGCGTGCAATGGTGCTTAGCGCACTTTCATCAGTTGATTGGGTTATTCCGTTTGGCAGTCTAGATGAAAACGATACTCCCGCTAAATTAATTGAGCAAATAAGCCCTGATATTTTAGTTAAGGGTGGCGACTATACCGTAGAGCAAATAGCAGGTGCTGAGCATGTACTTCGCCATGGTGGAAAAGTTGAAGTGCTTGAATTTTTAGATGGATGCTCAACATCAAAAGTAATTAGTAAAATTAAACAGTAATTACTGATTTAGTTTGCTAAAAAATACAAAAAAGGGATGAAAACACTGTTTTCATCCCTTTCTTACTTTTAATACGTTACTTTATTAAAAGTAACGTATTAAAAGTTATATTCGTACTTAGCAAACGCAGAAGTATCGTTTTCAGCACCGTCGTTGTTAGACGCAAAAGCACCTAAAGTGACGCGTCCTCCCATAGAAAGCATTCTGTAACGAAGTTCTAATTGCTTAGAGTTAAACCCTGTTTTAGTAATAGAATTGCCTAAATCTGGGTTGTTAGGGTAAAGGTCCCTGTTATCGCTGTTGTAATCAACACTACGTAATTTTACCTGCCAATCGTTTCCATTAGATAACTGACCTAGCAGAGTTAAAACGACTGATTGTGCATCGTTATCGTAGGTTGAGCCAATTGTACGACCATGGTATCGGTAGCCTGATCTATAAGCCGACAACTTATCATCATGCTCATAGTAACAATTTTCAACTTTTGATTCAGCTTGGCATGAAACACCAGTATCTATATATTCAACATTTACTAATATGTTCTGAGCGTATATGCGTTGTGTTGTTTGAATACCAAAAAGATATGCTCTGTCGGAAGGCTTAAATTGAGAGCTTGCGTCTTCACCTATAGTGCTAATGTAGATTGCATATGGGTGTGTTAACAAGGTATCAGACCAGCGCATATCAATACCAGCCAGTTGATTACCTATTTTTGACTCAAATTGACTGTCACAGCTGTCATTACCATCTGTGCAAGTTGTTTGGCCAGTTATAACATCAATAAAATCACCCGCAGAGCTAGGTTGTCCATCGCCAGCCCATTGTGCAGACCAGCTAAGTGCAATTTCTAACTGTTGAATAGGGCGAAAATTAACACGAGTACTCCACAGTAAAGCATCAGGTATAACACGCGTAGACTCAAGTTTAGCCATTTGTGCAGTAAAGCTCCATTGACCAATCCAGCTCAGCCATGGTGTCTCGAAAGCAGTACTTTTTTCTCTGGTAACACTTAGTGCAGGTAAAGGTTTCGCATTACCTGACATAATTAAGCTGTTATCAACACCAGGTCCCCAAAATTGTTCAACAGCACCGGCTCTAAAAATCCAGTTACCTAAACGGTAAGCTAAGTAACTATCATCAAGTGAGGTATCGTTACAATCGGTTAAAGCTTGCTCGTTGGTAACTATATCGTCAGTCGTTTTTCCATCAACTAAACACTTTTTACCGTCTTTTCTATAATTTATAGCTACTTTAGCTGCAAAGTTATCGCCTAAATAAGCGTAAGCTGCAGAAAGCTCTGTTTCTTGAGTATTTGTTGCACCAAAGCTTGTTGCTATGATTGGATCTGTGGCTGCAAAAGCTGATAATTGAAGACTATGTGAGCTACTATTTTCTGATTTATATCGATGTTTAACGCGAAGTAAAGCATCTTGTAAGCTTGGAGATAATTGCTCCAGCGGCATACTTTCCACATCGCTTATAAAACTTTTCCACATAAGCGGATAGGTAGTTACAGGAGCTAAAATAACACCGGCATCAGCTAATTGTTGAATATCAGCTCTTAGACCATAATCATCGGGTTTTACCCATGGCTCAGCATTAACTGATGCGCTCATAGCGCAAAAAAGAGTAGAAAGTAGAAAAATTCTGTTTCGCAAAGTTCAGATCCTTGTGATTAAGATTGCGGCTAAGTTTATCAATCTAAGTCAGCTATTGCAGTAAATAATCAAATTTATAGAGTTAATTTAATATATTAAAATGTAACCTGTCTATCGTAATAAGTATCTGATTGATATACTGGAGCTCAAATAGGACATTGAGAATGCAATGAGCAACAAACGACTTTTATTTATTCCAGTATCATCACCGGAAGGCATTGGTGAATATATGCGCTCGTTGTTGTTGGCTCAAAGTTTACAGGCAGAACTTGCAGATTCTCTCGATATTCACTTTATATTAAATAAGCATACAAGCTACGCAAAAGATTGTCCTTTTGAAGCCACACTACTCGAACACTCAGCGACTAAAGAGCTTGATTTTGTTTGCGACTTTATAGAGCAATTTAAACCTGATGTCGTTGTTTTTGATTGTGCAGGACGTGCAGGGCATATGAAGGCGGCTAAAAAGGTAGGCGCTAAAGTTATATTCATTTCTCAGCATGCAAAAAAACGTGCTAAAGGCTTAAAACTTAACAGAATTAATTTAATTGATACACATTGGGTTGTACAGCCTGATTATTGTATTGAGCCACTTACATGGGCTGAAAGTACGAAGTTAGACATGTTTCCCTTGGCACATCCTCGAAATGTAGGTCCTTTTGTTACATTTGCCTCTTGCGCGCAAAAACGTGATGTTTTAAATCGCTATAACTTAGTATCGGAAGGCTATTTTATTGTAAATGCTGGCTCAGGCGGACATGTATTAAATAACCTTAATTGCGCTGATGTTTACTTTAAAGCCGCGCTTAAAATTACTAAGCACACTGGTTTAAAAGCAGTTGTTGTGTTTGGTCCCAATTATAAGAAAGCCATTCCTGAAAGTGATGAGGTTACTTGTTTAGCAAGTCTGCAAAGTACTGATTTTTTGGCATTAATGAGCCAAGCTAAAATCGCATTACTTAGCGGTGGAGATACTTTACTGCAAGCAATTGCAGTTCAAACCCCCGTTGTGGCATGTGCTATCTCAAAAGATCAAAATACACGTTTGGATCATTGTGTTAATGCAGGTGTTGTCATAAAAGCAAATCTTGATATTGATGAAATCACTACGAAAATAGCTCAAGTTATTAGCGAGCCTTTCTATAATGAATTCGTTGCTAAATATAGCCAACTTGATAATACACATAGTTTCGATGTGATCACTAATGGCATAAAAAATATGCTTATAGGGGATCGCTAATGAATATAGTGATTGTAATTGATTCCCTTGTGGGTGGTGGTGCTGAAAAAGTAATGCTTACCCTTGCTGAGGAAATGGCCAAGTTAAAGCACCGAATCACTATTTTGTCTCTTGCTAACTCTATTGAATATAATATCCCTGAAGTACTTAACGTGGAGAGTTTATTCGCACATAGGGCATCAAAAGTAGATCGATTTTGGCAGCGTAAAAATAGCATTTTAACACTACAAACTTGGTTTGAAAAAAAACAAAGCGAGCTGGGCAATATTGATTTAGTGCTTTCTAATCTTGATAGAAGTAATAACTTGCTCGCGCGTAGTAATATCAAAAATGTTCATTTTGTTATTCACAACTCAGTTAATGCAGAACTTGCACGTCAAAAAAAGTTAGGTCCATTTTCATACTTATATCTTAAAAAAAGTAAGCAAAATTTAAATGGTAAATCACTTATTTGCGTATCAAAGGGTATTGAAAAAGAAATAACACAAGGGGATTTAATTAACCCAAGTGCTATTATGACAATTTATAACCCGTTCGATTTTGAAAAAATAAAACAACAAGCAAATGAGCAAAATAACAATATTCCCAATGAGCCTTACTTGATTCACGTAGGAAGGCTCGCCAAACAAAAGCGCCACGATATATTATTTTCAGCATTTGCAAAGCTTGATAAAAAATACAAGTTAGTTCTTTTATGTAATAAACCTGCAAAAGCGTTAAAGCTTGCACAGCAATATGGCATAGAAAAACAGTTGGTAGTACCTGGGTTTCAACAAAACCCATATAACTGGATTAAGCAGGCTGAAGCATTATTGCTTAGTTCTGATTTTGAAGGGTTTGGGAATGTAATTGTTGAAGCTTTGGCTGTGGGCACCCCCGTAGTTAGCACTAATTGTACATTTGGACCAAGCGAGATATTAACAGGCGAGCTAAGTAAATATTTAGTACCTGTTGGACAAAGTGAGGCATTAGCCAATGCCATTAAGCAGGTGCTAGCAGATAAGCCAAATGTAGAAAACGCAGATATTCTAAAACAAGTGCAGGCAGAGCACGTTGCTCTGCAGTATTTAGTATTGGCTATACATTAGCTAGCGCTTTAAGGTAGTTGCTGTGCAGAGTTTGCCAGTCACTCGCGTGCCAATTAAATGTCTCGTTTCGACCTTGTTCTTTTAAAAATGAGCGCTCAAGTCGTTCCATATTACTTTGTTGCCACTGCACATTAGGCATTTTTATTTCACCTCTATCAAAGTCGATAATGTACACATCACCAGTATCATCAAACAAAATGTTATTAATGTTTAAATCGGCGTGATAAACACCTTTTGAATGAAATAGCGCGATTGTTTTAGCTATGCGCTCCAACTCATCTTCGGTCAATGGGCGTTCAATTAATATATCGAGTACGCTTTTAGCGCCTTTAACAGCCTCGGTAATAATATCCCCACGATAAATTAATCCGCTGCGGGTTACTTTAGCTGCAATAGGGGTTGGTACGTTTAAACCAAGCTCTATAAGTTTACTCATTAAGCTAAACTCTTTATACACACGGGTTTGTTCAAGCCCTGGATATAAATATTGATCGCTTAGCAATTTACCCACTAAGCCACCGCGCCAATAATGCCTAAGTACGGCTGTTAATTCGTCTTGTTTAAAAAACCACGCAGTTGCTCGGCCCTTTTTAGCGCCCACAATTTTATTTCGTTGTTGCCAATAATTTGCATCAAACCAATCGAGAGTAATTTGGCTCGTGTATTTAGGGTGGCTTAATACAGTGTGATTGCCTTGCACGTGTTGTTTAAACATAGCTCTGCGTAATTGCTAAATAATATGCCTATATTAGCGCGTTTTAAAGCTGAGGATAAGTGCTTGCAATAGCGTGATTATAATTTAAGATCGGCTTTTGTATTTAATACCTAAGGGAATGTGTGACTCAAGCTCCTAACTATTCATCTATTTGTATATTAAGACTCTCAGCCATTGGCGACGTATGTCATGGTGTGAGTGCTGTACAAGCCATTCAAAAAGCACACCCTAATGCAAAAATCACCTGGGTTATTGGCAAAATAGAAGCCATGTTACTTGCTGACTTACCTGGTGTTGAGCTGGTGGTATTTGATAAAAAGCAAGGAAAAGCCGCACTTAAAAGCTTAAAGCAACGCTTTAAAGATCAACAGTTTGATGTACTACTTAACATGCAAGTTGCATTAAGGGCTGGATTTTTAGCGCATTGTATTCCTGCAAAAGTAAAAATAGGATTTGATTGGGCGCGTTCAAAAGAATTGCACAGCTTGTTTATTAATAAACGAATAGCCCCAGAAGCTCAGGCGCATGTGCTTGAAGGCTTTAAAGGTTTTGCAAAAGCCATTGATGTAGCTGATTATAAACCGAGTTGGGACATGCCATATACAGAGCAAGACCAAGCGGTTGCTGATGAGTTACTAACACCAAAGTACCTAACTAATAAACTATTTGTAATATCGCCAGCAGCAAGTAAAGCACAGCGCAATTGGCTCGCTGATCGTTATGCAGCATTGGCTGATTATGCAAATGAGCAAGGCTTTAAGGTGGTATTGACGGGGGGGCCAACAGAACTTGAAATTAACCTAGCAAATAGTATTGTTGAGTATAGTAAAACACCTATTTTAAATTTAGTGGGTAAAACGAAACTCAAAGAGTTGTTGTGCGTGTTAAAGCGTGGCAGCTTAGTGCTTGCGCCCGATACGGGTCCTGCACATATGGCGGTAACTGTTGGTACGCCGGTTATTGGTTTATATGCACATTCAAACCCAGCACGAACAGGCCCTTACTTATATCAAGATTACGTGGTTGAGGTTTATCACCAAAATTTGCTTAAGCAAACAGGTAAAACGGCTGAGCAAGTGCCGTGGGGTACGCGCGTTAAAGGCGATGATTTAATGAGCCAAATTACGGTTGATGATGTAAAAGCGATGTTTGATCATGTTGTACAAAAAGAGTCTTTGTAATGAATGAGCAACAAAAAAATAAAGCGCTTTTTTTAGACCGAGATGGTGTGGTAAATGTTGATCATGGTTATGTTTATCAAAGCGAAAAGTTTGAATTTATTGACGGTTTTTTTAATACCTGCAAAACATTTTATGATGCAGGTTATAAAATTATAATCGTCACTAATCAATCTGGAATTGGTCGAGGTTATTACACCGAAGTTGATTTTTTAGCACTAACTGATTGGATGAAAGCCCAATTTAGCGATCACAGTATTGAAGTTGCCGATGTGTACTTTTGCCCTCATCACCCTAAAAAAGCACTACCAGAATATTTAAAACAATGCAGTTGCAGAAAGCCTGCACCAGGTATGTTATTACAAGGCATACAAGAGCATAACATCGACCCTGCTTGCAGCATTATGGTGGGCGATAAACTCAGTGACATGCAGGCAGCGCAAAAAGCGGGTATTACGACTCGCGTTTTAGTTCGCTCAGGTCAAAGCTTTGACGAAAGCGCCAAGCAAGAGGCTGATTTAATTATCGATTCTATAAACAGTTTATCTGCACTTTTAAAGATATAAATAAACTAAACAGATTAGCCTGTAAACTGGCAGGAATTCCTTCCAGTTTAGGGCGTTTGCGACGAACTGCAAACCGTGCATTTTCCCCATTAAACTTTTACAATACCCCCCATAATAAACAGTCGCTTAAATGTGGTTGTTTACCCGTTCAAATTAATGGAGAACACAGATGAGAGCATCTGCTTTTTTTAGCCAGCTACAACAGCAAATTGAAGATGTAAAAACCGAAGGTTTGTATAAAAGCGAACGCATTATTAAATCTCAGCAGCAAGCTCAAATCGAAGTTGCGTCAGGTAAAGTAATCAACTTTTGTGCTAATAACTACTTAGGTTTAGCTAATAGCCCAGAGCTAATTGAAGCTGCGCAAAACGGTTTAAATAATCATGGTTTTGGTGTTGCGTCTGTTCGTTTTATTTGTGGCACGCAAGATATTCATAAAACCCTAGAGAAAAAAATCAGTGAGTTTTTAGAAACAGAAGATACGATTTTATATTCTTCATGTTTTGATGCAAACACAGGCTTGTTTGAAACTATTTTAGGCGCAGAAGACGCTATTATTTCTGATTCGTTAAACCATGCATCAATTATTGATGGTGTACGTTTGTGTAAAGCTAAGCGTTTTCGTTATGCAAATAACGACATGGCTGATCTTGAAAAGCAGCTTATTGCTGCCGATGAAGCCGGCGTTAAAACGAAGCTAATAGCGACTGATGGCGTGTTTTCTATGGACGGCGTTATTTGTAATTTAGAAGCTGTGTGCGACCTAGCTGATAAATACGATGCACTTGTAATGGTTGATGACTCTCATGCTGTTGGCTTTGTTGGCGAAAACGGTAAAGGTACACCTGAGTACTGTAATGTATTAGACCGTGTAGATATTATTACCGGCACATTAGGCAAAGCGCTAGGCGGCGCTTCAGGTGGTTATACTTCAGGTAAAAAAGAAATTGTTGAATGGTTACGCCAACGTTCGCGCCCATACTTGTTCTCAAACTCATTAGCGCCTTCAATTGTTACTGCATCAATTAAAGTACTTGAAATGCTAGAAAATGGCGGTGAGCTTCGCGCTAAACTTTGGTCAAATGCTAAATATTTCCGTGAGCAAATGGAAGCTGTTGGTTTTACGTGTGCAGGTAAAGATCATGCAATCATCCCAGTAATGCTGGGAGATGCAAAAGTAGCCTCGTTAATGGCTGATAAGTTACTTGTTGAAGGTATTTACGTCACTGGTTTTTCATTCCCTGTAGTACCAAAAGGGCAAGCGCGTATTCGTACACAAATTTCAGCGGCGCATAGTATTGAGCAACTCGATATTGCTATTGATGCATTTACCCGCATTGGTAAAGAAATGGGCGTTATTTAATTTTATTTTAAACCGAAGCCTTGCTTCGGTTTTTTAGTTGAGTGTGAATTATGAAAGCATTATCTAAATTAAAAGCAGAACCGGGCATTTGGATGACAGATGCGCCAAAGCCAGAAGTCGGTCATAACGACTTACTGATTAAAATTCGTAAAACAGCTATTTGTGGTACCGACGTACATATTTACAAATGGGATGAATGGGCAAGCAAAACTATTCCTACTCCAATGGTTGTTGGTCACGAGTATGTTGGTGAAGTCGTTGATATGGGCCAGGAAGTTCGTGGCTTTAAAGTAGGCGACCGCGTATCGGGTGAAGGTCATATTACATGTGGGCACTGTCGTAACTGTCGTGCTGGGCGTGTACATTTATGCCGAAATACAACAGGCGTAGGTGTAAACCGTGAAGGTGCATTTGCAGAGTATTTAGTTATTCCTGCATTTAATGCATTTAAAATTCCAGATAACATTTCTGACGAACTGGCTTCTATTTTTGACCCGTTTGGCAATGCAGTTCATACCGCATTATCGTTTGACTTAGTTGGCGAAGATGTACTTATTACTGGTGCAGGCCCAATTGGTATTATGGCAGCAGCGGTTGCAAAACACGTTGGTGCTCGCCACGTCGTTATTACCGACGTAAATGAATACCGCCTAGATTTAGCCCGCAAAATGG
Organism: Pseudoalteromonas sp. 31A1; assembly: GCF_011378815.1. Lineage (NCBI taxonomy): Bacteria > Pseudomonadati > Pseudomonadota > Gammaproteobacteria > Alteromonadales > Pseudoalteromonadaceae > Pseudoalteromonas > Pseudoalteromonas sp. 31A1. Next base: position 25,452 of record NZ_WTKY01000028.1, read on the forward strand.
GTGCATCACGTGCTGTAAACGTGGCAAGCGAAAAGCTTGAAGATGTAATAAAAGACTTAGGTATGACAGAGGGCTTTGATATTGGTCTTGAGATGTCAGGTGTGCCAAGCGCTTTTAATTCAATGCTTAATAACATGAACCACGGCGGTAAAATTGCCATGCTAGGTATTCCACCATCTGATATGGCAGTTGATTGGAACCAAGTTATTTTTAAAGGTTTAGTGATTAAAGGTATTTACGGTCGCGAAATGTTCGAAACGTGGTACAAAATGGCAAGCTTGATTCAATCTGGTCTTGATTTGAACCCAATTATTACACATCAGTATTCTGTGGATGACTTCCAAGCTGGCTTTGATATGATGATTTCAGGTCAGTCAGGTAAAGTAATTTTAAACTGGGATTAGTTCCTAACTAAATTACAAGAAGGGCGGCTTTAGCCGCCTTTTTTATACTATTAATTAAAGAGACTTCAATGGCATTTAAACACATTTCTATAGCGCAAACGTTAGAACTTCTAGATAAAGAAGACGTTGTAATTGCAGATATTCGCGATCCAAATTCGTATCAAGCTGGTCGTATTCCAGGCTCAGAAGCACTTTCTAACGGTAATATTGCACAATTTATGATGGAAAAAGAATTCGATCAGCCAATTATTATTGTGTGTTACCACGGTATGAGCTCTCAGGGCGCAGCTAGTTATTTAGTTGAACAAGGCTTTGAAGATGTTTACAGCATGGATGGTGGCTTCACTGCTTGGGAAGCGGCTTACAGCGAGAAGGTAGAGCGATGATAGAGCTTGGCAGTTTAAATAACCCACGCGCCGCACAGGGCTTTATAGATTATTTAAAAAGCCAAGGCCTAGATGCAAAGATACACTCAGCAGATGGTAGTAATGTCATCATTAGCGTGACTGAAGAGGACTTTCATCAAGTTCAGCCGCTATGGACTGAATTTACACAAAACCCCAATCATGAAAAATACCAGCAAGCATCTTGGGATGTAGGCAGCACGCAATCGCCGCTTAAATATCAAGGGCAATCACTTAATCTTATGGCGCGATTTAAAGCGCTTAGCTGGCTTAACCAAACTGTTAGCATATTAAGTATTGTTATTTATGTCGCTTTTTTATTGGGTGGATTTGATGAAATTTATACAGCTCTGCAATTTAATCCATCACAACCGCTCAGTTGGTTAACACCTGCGCTTGTGCATTTTAGCGCGATGCATATTGTGTTTAATTTAATTTGGTGGATGTCGCTTGGCGACAATATCGAAAAGCAATGCGGAAAACTCAGCTTAATAGGTTTGTTTTTAGTGACTGCACTTATTAGTAATTGGGCGCAATACCTAATGGTTGGTCCTAACTTTGGCGGTTTGAGTGGCGTAGTATATGGGTTACTTGGTTTTTGTTGGATTCATAGCTTTTTAAATCCGAACAAACCAGCACTGGTTAGTACGGCTATTGTTGGTTTTATGTTGATTTGGTTAGTGCTTGGTTTTGCAGATGTATTGTTTGTAGGTATGGCTAATTGGGCGCACTTAGGTGGATTAGTTAGCGGTATGGCTTTTGCCTACACCGCCAAAGTATTTAACGCAAAACGTTAAATACTAATGATATAAATACTTAGTGAACAAGACTTCACGGATGATCTCTTGTCCTGTTTCTTCTTTTAAGAGGCTTTTTAGTTTTTCGGCGCACTTTGCGCGTATTTCTTCACGGCCAGTAAGGGATTTTATTTTTTCTTCAGGCTCTTTAGATAAAATTTCTACTAGGGCATCACGTAGTAATGGCGTGTGGTGCTCTACTACTGCAATATTTGAAGTGTCATTAAGCATTAAATCAATAGTTACACGCACATAGCCCATTTTTTTACTTGATGCGCCAATGTAGTTGGTGATTATATCGGGCTCAAAACCAAAATAACCAACTGTAGATTCAGCACGAGCTGTAAAGCTTATGACGCTTACAAAGAACGTAAAAAGACCTGCGTATACTATTTTTTTCATATTTAAAGCGTTTCTTAAAACTTGTTACAAATAGTTTATACTTAATAGTGGGTAATAAACAGCGCCAAGCAATTATTTATGGTTATAAAACATCACTTTTTCAAAAGCTTTGGCAATGGTATCATCTCGTTGTTTTTTATTTTGTTGAGCTATTGTGATTACTTATCCTCTGTCTATATCTGCTAATTGGCAGTCCACTTCATATGTAAGTGATTTATCTCCTCTAGAGCAAGAATGGCTTTTTGAACCTAATTCTTTAACTGCTAAATTAAAAAGTAAATCACAAATTTTTAGTGTAAGAGTATTGAGCGAGCAGTTATTTACTTTAAGTCTAGAGCAAAAGTTATTACTAAACTGTAGCGCTAAAACAGCGATTAATAGAGAAGTACTCTTATTGTGCGATAACAAACCTGTGGTATACGCACAGAGCTGGCTTCCTAAAAATGATTCGAGCAATCCTTTGCACAATATGGGTGAACGACCTTTAGGTGATGTGATTTTTCAAGACCCAGCACTAAAACGAACGGATATAGAAATTGCTTATTTTGATGCCAAGCACCCCGTTCAGCAATTAGTTGCAAAATTAAACCTACCCGAAAAAAACTTACTAGGGCGTCGAAGTGTATTTTCACTCAAAGAATATAAATTTTTAGTGTGTGAAGTGTTTTTACCAGGAGCATATTTATACTCATGAAATTAGCCGCTTTAAAGCCAAAACATATTTCTTACTATATACAGCTAATGCGTATAGATAAGCCCATTGGTACCTTGTTATTACTTTGGCCAACATACTGGGCTTTATGGCTTGCTAATAGTGGGATGCCGAGCTTACTCAACTTTATTATATTTACGCTGGGCGTTGTTGTTATGCGAAGTGCAGGGTGTGTAATTAATGATTTTGCAGATAGGAAAATAGACGGCTCTGTAAAACGCACAGCTCAGCGGCCGCTAGCTTCAGGGCGGGTTAGTAGTGGTGAAGCACTTAGTTTGTTTTTACTGCTCATAGTTATTGCGTTTATTTTAGTATTAATGCTTAGCGTTAATACTCTTTTGCTTTCTTTTGGGGCTTTGGCTTTAGCTTTTTGCTACCCTTTTATGAAACGCTATACACAATTACCACAAGTTGTTTTAGGGGCTGCATTTGGTTGGGCTATTCCAATGGCGTATATGGCTTCAATAAATGCATTACCGCAGCAGGCATGGTTATTATTTATAGCCAATATTTGCTGGACAGTCGCTTATGACACTATGTATGCGATGGTTGATAGAGATGACGATTTAAAAATAGGGGTAAAATCAACCGCTATTTTATTTGGTAAATTCGACCGCCACATAATCTTTTTACTTAATGCTGTATTTATAGCGCTGGTTGCGTTTATTGGTATAAGTAATCATTTAAGTGTCGCGTTTGGCGTTGGTTTGAGTGTAGCAGCTGGTTTATTGGCATATCAACAAACGCTTATTCATAAACGTGAAAGAGATGCCTGCTTTAAAGCGTTTTTAAATAATCATTATGTGGGCTTGGCTATCTTTATGGGGTTATTACTTTCATACCCAATAGCATTTTAAAGCCTTAATAAAGGCTGTTAAAATTCGCTATTTAGAGCTATCGGGGTGGATCAATAATGCCGCTAATAGAGGCGTTTTTTCTAAACCATCCAGCAATAGAATAGCGTTCGTCAACTGCAGGAAGCACTTCATGAGCAAAACGTTCGCTTTCAAACATAACCAATGTGCCAGCAGTTGGTTTAATGGTTATTTCTACTTCTTTACTTTTAGGTTTATATATAACAAGTTCGCCACCTTGCTCTGGCGTATTTAAATAAAGCACCGTTGTAAATACACGATTAGATCGACCTTTAAATGCATCTAAGTGTTTTTTATAAAAATCACCCTGTGTATATTTTGCATAATGGCATTCGTAATCAAATAGCCCCATAAAAAAGCTACGATTTAACGTGGTTTTTATACTTTGCATTATTGCTTGATACGTAAGCTGTGCTTGAGAGCTGCCGTCAAACCAATAGGTTTTGTCAGTACGAATAGTTTTATCTATTTGTAAGTTATTTAATCGACCAATACCGGCAAGGCTAAAGTGGGGGTTTATACGGTGACAATCTGCAACTAAATCGTTAACTAAATCGGCAATAAGCGCGTTATGAATTACGGTGTATCCTTGGCGTTCTATATCATCTAAATAGACATCAGGACCAAAAAGTGTGTTCATTCACATCAGCTGTTTAAAAAAGGTGCGACAGTGTAGCCGAAAAGCGATTTAAAGCTACTGTTTATTGTGCCGCACTTTTTCAAAAAGAAGGGTTAGTTAAATGCAGCTCCCGCTTTTTTTATAAGCGACAGCAAGTGCTCTACATGTTCGGTAATAGATGTTTGTTGGCTTGTTTGTACAACGAGTTGTTCGTGATTTAAATCTTTATTTGTTTTTAGTTGCACGAGTTCAGAGTTCTCTGCGATTGTGTTTGCATGCTCAATGCTTGCTATAGCAAAGTGATCTGATTTAACTACACCAGCCATTACTTGCTCAATGCTACCCACTTTAATACTTGATGATTTATTTAAAGAATCAATTGCTTCATTAAGCATAGTTTGCACTTGTTTAGATTGAGAGAAGCAGCCAAACATAGGGTAGCTATCAAGATTTTGCTTACTTATATCGTTTTTATGTGCAAGAGGGTGATTTTTTGAAACAAATAATACAAGCTGATCAGGTAAGTGAATGTCACTGCCAATACTATTAATAGCTTGAGAGTATACACTTATGTCTATTTCACCTTGTTGGAGTCTGCGTGTTAGCTCTTGTTGATCTTGTAACTGCATTTCAATTTTTATATGAGGATATTGAGCTAAAAACTGTCCACAAGAAATAGGTACTATGCTGCTTGCCTTATTGGTATAGCCAATAACAAGTTTTTCATTAGCATTACCGTTTACTGATTGAAAAATCCGTTTTTTCGTTAGCTCAAGTTCCGATAGAGTCGTTTTAGCATATTCAAGGAAAAGTTCGCCTTCAGGCGTTAATTTAACAGAACGAGTTGAGCGTTTTACTAACTCATATCCCATTTCATTTTCAAGTGTTTGAATGCTGCGCGTTAGCGCTGAAGTACTAATTTGGGTTTGTTCAGCTGCTTGTCTAAAGTGACGTAATACACCAAGTGCTACAAATTGCTCTAATTGTTCAAATCTCACTTTATAGTCCCTTTTTATAAGTAAGTCGCAGATACCACGGATATCAAATATATTAATTTTTATTCTAAAGTTTAGTAAAATTCTATATTGAAATACGGTTGCAAGTTCATACGTGTTTCCAGCAGGATACCCCCCTTTTAGTATTAATTAAAGAGGAAAGCGACCAAATAGTATTACTTTTTTAATTGATAACTAGTTGTTTATTGTGTTTTGTCTATATTTTTGCAATTAACTATCTAGGCAAAGTTATTTTAACTCAGTGGGTTAGTTAGGAGGTTGGAATTTAATTGTTCTAATTAATAAAAAAGTACGCCCCAAAATAGGGCGCACATATAACATGATTATGACAAATAATAGGGTGTTTTATCTATGAGAGTTTATTTTACAAAATTTCTATTTATTCGGCTGCTTAATGGTTTATTTTCAATGCTTTGTAGTTCTATTTCAATCGCATCACAAGAAATATGTATTTCGAATAAAGACGTTAATAACGATAAACTTAAGCAAGCTAAGCTAATGCCAAATAAAATAATCCCTGTGGTATTAAATTCAATAAATAAAGCAAACATCGAAAATGTACACAGTAAAAAAGAGGCTACGCCGTATACCTGCATTGTTCTGATTAAGTTTATTCGTTTACGTAAGTTAGTGATTTGAGCGACTACAACAGGTCGGATAGATTCACCTTCGCGCGCATTTAACTCCCTAATTAATTGCGCTAAAACTAAAAATCGGTTTGTATAGGCTAATAATAGCAGCGATATGGCCGGAAAAAGTAAGCCCGGGGTTGTAAGTGTCATGTTTATTCCCTAAAAGTGCAGCATGCTAATAATTTAGCGCAGGATATTGATAACACAAAATAAATGAGGTGAATATTGCAAAATATTAATAATAAAAATTCAACTGATAGCTCCTTTCAATGGGTTACAATTTATAAAGCCGAAAATACCCTTGAGGCTAATATTATTAAAGGTTTAATACAAACCAGTGGCATCGAATGCAAAATAAAAGGTGAGATGCTCCAAGGCGCATTGGGAGAAATTCCATTTGATCAAGCACAAGTTAGTGTGCAGGTTTATGCGATAAAAGAGCGCCATGCGCGCCAAATATTGGTAAACTATCAACAAGTAAAACAATCCGCTCCAGATTGGGTATGCCCTAACTGTAATGAGCATAATGGATCAACATTTGATTTTTGTTGGTCGTGTGAGACGTTAAAGAATGACTAAAGCAAATAATTTTCAGCGTATTAGAGAGCTTAACTATTTACAAAAAGCTGTTTTAGCAAGTGCTTTAATAGAGCGAATGCTGCCAAATTACGGTTTATTTAGCGAAGCAACGGGGTTTGGTGATGAAACCTTACTTCGTAATTCGCTTAATGTTTGTTGGGAAAAAATATTACTGCCTAAAAGTAAAATAGATCTCGAAAAACAAGTTGAAAAAATAGAACCGAATGTTCCTGAGCTTGCTGATTTTGATATGTTTGGTACTTACCCTGCTATTGATGCTGCAACGTCTTTACTTAGCTTAATGCACGGTTTAATGGCGCAAGATGAGCAAGAGTTCATTAGTGTTAGTAAAATTTCTCAAGCAACCGTAGCCCGCTTTATTGAGTATCAAATGACGGTTGAAGGCGAGATTGCAGATAACACGGCCGTTAGAGAGCATCCATTAATGCAATACGAAATTGAAGTATTAGGTGAGCTAATTGATTTTGTAGAAAATATGGGGCGTATTACCTCTGATAGCGTGAAGGCACTTAAAAAGTTTGCCCTAGAAGATGGCCAAACAAATATTGGCCTTACGTTATAAAAACAGCGAAGTGAAATTTTAAAGGCAGGAGAAGTACAGTGCGAATTTTAGGCATTGAATCGTCATGTGATGAAACAGGTATTGCAATATACGATGACGAAAAAGGCTTGTTAGCTCATCAATTATACAGCCAGGTAAAAGTACACGCTGATTATGGCGGTGTAGTACCGGAACTTGCATCGCGCGATCATGTTCGTAAAACGCTACCACTTATAGACGCAGCTTTTGCACAAGCGGGTTGCGGCCCAGAAGATTTAGATGGCATTGCTTATACTGCAGGCCCAGGTTTAGTTGGAGCATTATTGGTAGGTACTTCTATTGGTCGTTCATTAGCATACGGTTGGGACATTCCAGCTGTTGCTGTTCATCATATGGAAGGGCATTTACTTGCTCCGATGCTTGAAGAAAATATTCCTGAGTTTCCGTTTATTGCATTGCTTGTATCGGGCGGTCATACCATGATGGTTAAAGTAGCGGGTATTGGACAATACGAAGTACTAGGTGAGTCAGTTGATGATGCCGCAGGCGAAGCCTTTGATAAAACGGCTAAGTTACTTGGTCTTGACTACCCTGGAGGTCCGCGCTTAGCTAAAATGGCCGAACAAGGCGTTGCGAAGCGCTTTATTTTTCCTCGCCCGATGACCGACAAACCAGGTCTTGATTTTAGTTTTAGTGGTTTAAAAACTGCAGCATCAATCACTATTCGTGAAAATGACGATGACGATCAAACTAAAGCTGATATAGCGCATGCATTTCAAACAGCGGTTATTGATACGCTGGTTATTAAGTGCAAGCGAGCGCTTAAACAAACAGGTATTAAGCGTTTAGTAATCGCCGGTGGCGTAAGTGCAAATACACAGCTTCGACTGCAGCTTGAACGCGTAATGAAAGGTATGAAAGGCGACGTTTTTTATCCGCGTACTGAATTTTGTACCGACAACGGTGCAATGATTGCTTATGCAGGAATGCAACGTTTAAAAGCAGGTCAGTTTGCAAGTCTTGATATGAAAACAAAACCTCGCTGGCCAATAGATAGCCTTGAGCCTATTTAATTATACCAATTGAATTAAATTAGTGATCTATTATAGCGATAAGAAAATAGCTCAATAACAAGGCTAAAATTATGATACATAGTTGTTCTATATAAATAATTTTTAACGTAGCTAGTGAGTTATTTAATACGCTAGAATGATTATGTTTTTAATAAAATTGGTATTACTCTTACATTAACTGTTTTCGTTTTCATCAGTGGGTGCTTTTTTAGCGCCTACTTTTGGTTCTTCCCCACTAAATAATCTAATAATATTAGTACGGTGACGAAATATAACTAACAACGTAATAAAAGTAACGGGAAGAGTATAAAGTGGTTTTATCAGCCATGTATATAAAGGTGCTAAAGAGACTGCCACAAGCGCCGCAAGTGATGAATAGCGTGTTATAGCCACTATAACCAGCCATGTACAAACAAGTAAACCAGCCAATGATAAGCCAATAGGTAATAATGAGCCAAATGCCGTTGCTACGGCTTTACCGCCTTTGAAGCTAAAAAACAGTGGGTACATATGGCCTAAGCAAGCTGCTACAGCGACTAAACCAAGCTCTAAAGGTTCAACTTCTAAAAAATAAGCTCCCCATACTGGAATAGTGCCTTTTAAAATATCAAACACTAAAACCAAGCAAGCCGGAAATGCTCCGCCTAATCTATAAACATTTGTAGCCCCTGGGTTGTTAGAACCACTATTACGAGGGTCAGGGAGTTTGAACAACCGCGACACTAAAATAGCCGACGAAATCGACCCAAGTAAATAAGCTAAAACAAACATTAAAGTGGCTAACACACGCTTCCTTATTTTTTAATTGCTATACCAATTGATAGTACTTTTAAGCTATTATTGGCAGCAAAATTTATCGTGAAAATTATTAACAGGCTATTTAATAGCTAGTTTGGTTATTTTGCTATTGTAGAAGTTATTTTCACATATTTAAACACTGGCTAAACCATATACAGTATTAATTTTATTGATGCTTTGTATAGTTGCTTAGTCGTTTGTTGTTATTTGGAGTATCAATGGATAAGGTTTTTATATCTCAATTACACGTCGACACTATTATTGGAGTGTACGACTTTGAAAAAGAAAGTAAACAGAGCCTTTATTTTGATATTGAAATGCTTAGTGATATTAAGCCTGCAGCCGAAAATGACGATATTAATTTAGCACTGGATTACTCAAAAGTAAGCGAACGCGTTATTAAGCACTGCACTGCAAAACCTGTTGAGTTGCTAGAGACTTTGGTTGAGCAGTTGGCTGAGATTATTTTAAGCGAGTTTAATACGCCACAAGTTACTATAAGAGTAAGTAAACCAGCAGCAGTAGCACAAGCACAAACTGTGGGTGTTGAAATTACACGTGTTAAGGCAACTGACTAAATGGCTCAAATTTATATCAGCCTAGGGTCAAATATAAATAAAGCGCATTATATACAATGTGCATTAATTGCACTTAAGCAGCACTTTGAGCACATTGTGCACTCGTCTGTTTTTGAAAGTGAAGCAGTTGGGTTTGCTGGCAATAATTTTTATAATTCAGTAGTTGGCGCTACAACTGATATGTCGCTTGCTGATGTATGCGCTTTATTAAAACAAATAGAGCGTGATAATGGGCGTACAGCGAACGACAAAAAATTTAGTCCACGAACGCTCGATTTAGATTTACTGTTTTATGATGATGTAACTTGCGATTCCCCAGCGCAATTACCACGTGATGAAATAACTAAAAATGCATTTGTATTACAACCTCTGAGTGAGGTTGCCCCAGATTTTTATCATCCTGTAGCTAAGCAAACGATTGCGCAGTTATGGAATGAATATAATAACCCTCAACAAAAGCTATGGAAGGTGGAGTTTTCTAACCTATGAGTATTATCGAAATAATTATTTTAGCCCTCATACAGGGATTTACTGAGTTTTTACCAATATCGAGTTCTGCGCATTTAATTCTCCCATCGCAAATTTTAGGCTGGGAAGATCAAGGGCTTGCGTTTGACGTAGCAGTACATGTTGGTACTTTAATAGCCGTTGTTATTTATTTTCGTAAAGAAGTAGTAGATATACTAAGCGCATGGTTTAAATCTTTTGGTAAGCAAGGCACTACCGATGACAGTAAATTAGGCTGGTGGATTATACTAGGTACAGTGCCTGCCGCTATTTTAGGTTTACTTTTAAAAGACTTTATTGAGTTATATTTGCGAAGCGCTTGGGTAATTGCTACTACCACCATTGTATTTGGTTTGTTGCTTTGGTACGCGGATGCAAAAGGGAAACAAATTAAAACTATTTATCAGCTCAATTGGAAAACGGCACTTATCATTGGTTTTGCACAAGCTGTTGCAATGATCCCGGGTACTTCTCGATCAGGTATCACGATGACCGCTGGTTTAATGTTGGGTATGAATAAGCAAAGCGCAGCGCGTTTTTCGTTTTTACTAGCGATTCCGATTATTTCTATGATGGGGCTTTATTATATTGCAGAGCTTGCACTGGGTGACCATGTAGTTGATTGGAATACATTATTGCTTGGTGTGGTGCTATCGTTCTTATCGGCTTATGCATGTATATTTATGTTTTTAAAAGTAATAGAGCGAATGGGTATGTTGCCATTTGTAATATATCGTTTATTACTCGGTGTAGGTTTGATTGTATTTTTAACGCTATAAACAAACTTAATTAGTAAAACCAAAAAAAGCACCTTTAGGTTAATGCCGATCAGTTAAGAAAATGACCGGTTGACCGATCCAAACGATCATGCAAAATCCGTAGTTAGGAAACTAACTACGGATTTTTT
>NZ_WTKY01000029.1:0-36019 GCF_011378815.1 Pseudoalteromonas sp. 31A1
TGAAACCTACCGACACCTTGATGAACCCACCGCTGAATTTGATAAAAAAAATGACAGACCTAATAAATTTTGGAGCGACTTTTCACTTGATCAACAAGCCGAAATATGGCAAAAATTTAATAAAGAGGCTGCTCATTTTAATTGGCTCAGAGCGACACCTAACAAAGAAATAATTAAGCCTTGGTTACACTTTAAAGGTGAGCCTGAGCGTATTGAAAAACTAACATGGAAATACAAAGCAAAGCGTTTAGCGCTACAACTGTTTATGGGAATACCTTAAGCGCATTATAAAAGTCGCTTTATAACTTAAAGGAAGTCTGAGCTATACATAGTTTGAGTTTACTAAAGGAGTATATGTTTAATTATAAGTACTTAGGCGGCTCGCAGTCTAAAAAATAATCTTCAATCAATTCTACGAAGAATGTTAAACGGTTTGTGTATTTTAGTTAATTGACAATATGACATCTTATATTTATTACTTCTAATACTTTAAGATCAGCTTATCTCGCTTAAAGCTAATATATAAATACTTAGTCATTTATATTATTGTTATTTTTAATATCGCCAGTAAATCAACTAAATCTATTTAGGCATAACTCTAAGAATAGCGATTTAAAATATGTCACAAGTTGGCTTTTGTTGTTAGGCTAAAAATACAAATATAAGAGGGATTTTTATGATCAAGGCAAGATCGGCTAGCGTGACTTTAACGCTTATTCTATTTTTATTAATACCAATGCAAGGATGTGCAGATATGTTTGGCTTTTTTAACAAACAAGACGTTACGTTGTCGTTGCCTGTAAAAGGCAGGCTATTAAATAATGGTGAGCCTCAACAAGGTGTTAAAGTAACAAGAGAACTCATTTATGGCGACACTTATATTGATGAAGCAATAAGTGATAGTGCTGGCTACTTCTATTTTAATAACAAAAAAATACGCAGTTCAAAGCCTTCAAACATGTTTTTTAATAGCTCTTTGCTACAGAGTATTTATATTGAAAACAAAAAAGATGAAGATTCAATCTTATGGTACACCACTATACAGTTCACCGAAGAGCAAGTACTGCTGTCTGATATATTAAATAACTTTGAATGCGAACTTACTGAAGAGCCAATAACATACGATATACCGATAAAAAACACGGGTCAATTTTATACAGTTTATACACGTTGTAAGTTATAGAAATTAGTGAAAAGTTTTATAAAGCCACTAATGTTTATCTATTAGTGGCTTTAATATAACGATTAACGTTTTAACTGTGCTTCATTTTGGTTTAGTAAACGAATTATAGGGTTTTGCTCTAATATTTTACTTTTCAAAATATAACCAATAATTAGTCCAGCTATAAAGCCACCAATATGCGCACCATAATCAATGCCATCAGGGCCTGTTACTGCACCAAAAATGTTAAATCCTAACCAAATAGCAAAAAACCATACTGCAGAAAGTTTCTTCTGATAAATTACAAACATAAAAGTAAGGCTTGCGTGTCTAAACCACATTAAGTACATGCCAAATAAACCTGCTATGGCGCCACTTGCACCCACGCCAGGTATATTCGACATTGGGCTTACAATGAAGCTTGCAAACGATGCGAGTAGTCCACAGGCTAAATACCACAACAGAAAGCGTTTATGGCCTAAAACATCTTCTAGATTATCGCCAACGATATATAAAAAGTACATATTGCCGACTAAATGCATTATAGAGCCATGTAAAAATACGCAAGTTAATACAGTCCATAGCTCATTACCTTTGCTTAAATCTGCTGGTGTCATAGCAAAGTTATCAATAACATAGCTAAATGAGCTTGGATTCAAAAAATAAAGTGCAAAAATCAATGTATTTAAAACAATAAGGCCGCGAGTAACCCAAGGGATTTTTTGTGGTTTAATGTTATATTCAACAGGCATTTGCGTTAAAAATTGGAACAAGTAGGTTTTCCAACTTACTTTTTGATTTAGCTCGCCTAAACTCGCTTTTATTTCAGGGCTTTTTTCTACACTTTCAAGCTCATCTTTATCAATCCAGGTGCCATCGCAGTGTCTACAAACATCAATTTCGGTATGAAAAGCTTCAAGTAAATGAAAACACTCCAAACTTTTTTTACAATCCGGACAGTCAAGCTCAGAAACGCCTAATGGCTCACCAAAGTGAGTTTCAAATTTATCACCTTCTGGGCCGTCATTTATCTCAGAAATCATCCTGTTCACTTCATTTTTCTCGAACCATAAGCCACCACATTCACGGCAAATATCTATTTCTTCACCCTGATAATTGGTTACTTCTAGTGGATGATCTTTACAATGTGGACAGCTTTTAGTTGGCATTTGTAAGTTCCTTTAACGAACCAACAGAAATATCATTCTGCTGTAATTCCATTTTTAATTGTTTAGCGCTATTTTTTAATGCAGGGAGTGTTTGAGTTTTAATTAAATTAGTAATCTCTTTTAATTCTTCAGCTGCTTGTCTAGCGGAAATCCTTTTATTAGCTACAGCGTCTATTAAAAATTTAGCTCTTGAGTAAAATCGACGTATTTGCGTTAGTAATTCACTTGGGGTTTCGAGTGTAGTTGGAGAGTACTGCATCGTTTGCCAAATGTACTTTTCGAGTGTTGGTTTAAAATACTCAATTTCTTTTATTGATGGGCTTTTTGCAAGTAAATTAGCATACTCTTCCATACTGTTTGCATTATCAGCAACTTCGTCAAATAAGGAGGTGCGCAAATAGTAGTTATCTTCCATTTTACTAAATGAGTCAAATTTAAGCGCTTGTTCTAAGCCGCTTTGAGCAGCTAAATACACGCCGAATATAGTAGAAATAACCATAAAAAATTGATTTAGCCAAAAACCAGTACTTTTTAGTTCTTTGTGATCGACCGTTTTAAGGGCTTGCGAAAATTTTTGAGTAACTACAGGTGGTTTTGTATTGTTTTCAGGGGTGTGATTAGTTGGTTCCAACAGTTTGTTCCTTGAATATTTACTTCCTTTTTAGGCGCACAAGAATACTTAAAAATTAACCAGTTAGCAATGCTCCTACCCACATTGAATATACTTTTTACATATATTAAAGAAACCATTCGAGTATAGCCCTTCCCCTAAATTTTAAATTGTTTTTTAAATCATCTAGCGATCCAACTAAACAAGAAACTTCATGACTCTATATTAATGAATAGAGAGTTTTTGTAGTACCTGAGGCTATTTTGTTAGCAAAGTAACGTATTACCAATAAACGGACTAAAAAAACCTTCTTTAATAACTCAATAATGAGGCGTAGTTAGCCTTTATATTTAAGGCGCTGTTGGCCCAACGCCTAAGAGGGGTATTTATTTTTGTTATACAAAAGTGGAGAACTTTTTACACAGGCAAAGACTATGTATTTAAAAGCACAGCGCCGCTTTTATTTTCGCCTAAATGATCATCTTTATTGTAAATTGGGCAACTTTTAAGTGATAAGCAACCACATCCTATACAACCGTCTACTTTGTCGCGCAGGCGTTGCATATGCGCAATTCGCTCATCAAGTTGCGCTTGCCAATGTTTTGAAAGTGCTGACCAGTCTTGTTTTGTTGGTGTGCGGTTGTCGGGTAGGGTAGCTAAGGTGTTTTTAATCTCATCGAGCGTAATTCCCATCGCTTGAGCTGCTTTTATTACAGCTACACGGCGTAATACATCAGGTTTATAACGTCGCTGATTACCATTATTTCGCCAGCTCTTAATTAAAAACTTAGTTTCGTAAAAGTGAAGAGTAGATACTTTTACACCACTTCTTTTTGCTACATAGCCAACGGTTAGGTTAGCTTCGGTTAATTTTTTTTGTCCTACTGGCATAATTTTAATCCTTCAGTTGACCTCAATATAACTTGAGGTTTTAAGCTTCTACCACATTAAAAAAGGAGCTAACTAAATGCAACAAAAACTTGAGCGTAATACTGTTATTATTTATTCAAGCGCACGAAAAAACGGCAATACCACAGCCCATGTTAATAGCTTTGCCGAGCAAAATGATGTGCGCGTAATTTGTCTGGATGATTATAAAATTGCGCCGTATTGTTATGACAAAAACTATAAAAATGATGACTTTTACGCGCTATTTGAAGTGGTTTTAAAGTACGACCATTGGGTGTTCGCGTCTCCTGTTTATTGGTATAACACTACGGTACAAATGAAGTCATTTATAGATAGGATCACAGATTACATGGATGACGAAACCTTGAAGCCGAAGTTACGGGCTTTACGTAATAAAGATTTTTCGTTGTTATCAAACGCATCATCGCTTGAAGCGCCTGATATTTTTGTAGAAATGTTTAAACGAACATTTAGCTATTTAGGTATGCAGTTTATTAACCATCATCATAAAAACACTCAATCGGCAGCATGATAAGCTGCCCTTTTTTCTTTGCTTCTGTTAGTTTTATAAATAGGTTAACTTATTTAAAACACAGGATTGTTTATGAAATACCTATTATTACTTTTACTTATAAGCCCATTTTCGCAAGCGGGTGAAAACCTTATTAAAGACTTTGGTTACTTTTATAGTGTCCCGGAGCATGTTCAGATAAGTGACTCTACGGTATTTAAAATAGCCTTTGATGTTGGTGATGGCGCTAAAAAAGGTGAGCAGAACAATTCAATGAACTCACTTGCACGTTTTATTAATATGCATATAGCACACGGTGTAAAGCCAGATAACATTCAATTAGCGTTAGTGGTACATGGTAGTGCTAGCGTTGATGTATTGGCTAATAGTGAATATAAAGAACGTTTTAAAGCAGATAACAAAAATCAAAGTTTAATAAAGCAATTGTTGGCCAATAACACCGTGGTTTATGTATGTGGGCAATCGGCTACGCATTATAAAGTAGCACCAGAACAACTAATTGAAGGTGTGCAAATGTCACTTTCGGCGATGACAGCACATGCCCAGCTGCAACAGCAGGGTTATACACTCAATCCATTTTAATAATTAACATGACAAAAAATATTCTCTGCTTTGGTGATTCTAATACGTGGGGTTTAAACCCTGTAACGGGAAAACGCTTTGATGAAAATACCCGTTGGACATCGTTATTAAATAAAAACTTAGGGTGTGGCTTTAACGTAATAGAGGCAGGGCAGCCTAACCGCACGTTAGTGCATAATCCACCGTTTGATGGCGTGCTTAATGGTGTTAGTTATCTAAAGCCTTATTTGGATAAGCATGAGCTCGACTTTATTATTATTGCCCTTGGTACAAACGATCTTAAAAAACGTTTTAATTTAACACCTAGTTTAATAGCAGATGGGTTAAATGATTTAATTAACTCAATACATATTTATTATCAGCAAGGTAGTACTTTAAAATCTCCTAAAATTATTATTGCTAGCCCACCTAAAATAAGAATCACCGAGCAGTATTCGCGTATTTACGAAGGTGCAGATATAAAAGCAACAGAGCTCTCTAGTGCATTCAAAAGCGTTGGGGCTACTCATAAATGTACTTTTATTGATTTTAATACATTTATTAATGTAACAGCCGGTGATGGGATTCACTTTGAAAGTAATCAGCATTTAACGGTAAGCGCTAAAATCACTCAGTTTATTCAAAATTCGTTCAATAATTCTTAAATCGATCTGTTTGAATTTAATGCGACTTATGCAATCATCTAATAAAGTAGTGATATAAATTAACAACTTCGAGATGCTATGAAAAAGTACCAACAAAAATCTATTATAGCCGTTTTAACCGGAGGGTTAGTTTTTGTAACTGGCTGCTTTATTTTGCTTAATTTTTCAGCCCAGCGGTTAACAGCACAAACAAAATCTGATGCTGAGTATATTCTAACTCATATAGATGGTGCAATTGCAGAGAGGCGTCGAATTCTTACCCCATTAAATAAGCTGGCATTTAAACAGTGTGATAACGCGACTCTTCTTGAGATGCGCCGCGCTTTATTTGACGCAAAATATGTAATTGATATAGGCT
Source organism: Pseudoalteromonas sp. 31A1 (assembly GCF_011378815.1). NCBI lineage: Bacteria > Pseudomonadati > Pseudomonadota > Gammaproteobacteria > Alteromonadales > Pseudoalteromonadaceae > Pseudoalteromonas > Pseudoalteromonas sp. 31A1. The sequence goes on from NZ_WTKY01000029.1 coordinate 5,967, forward strand.
TTTTTAAAGATAACCAGCTAGTTTGCACTACTGGCGCGGGCTTATTAACTAAACCAATTAATGACAAACAGCCTGACTTTATTCGAGATGATGAAGAGGTGAGAGTTCGTTTTGAGCCAGAGCTTTATTTATTATTATTTAGTCAACGCCCTATGGAAGTAATTATAGTCAGGCAAGGTGACTATAATTTAATTATGCAGAGCACGCCTTTTACCAATATCGGAATTATTGCGCCAGATTGGGAGGTTATTTATAAAGCACCAAATGCTTTACATCATTTAGCGGGTAAAGAGGGGGTGTATCAGCAGGTAACAAGTAATGTTTTCTTTCCTTACTCAACTAATTCAGTTTGCAGCTCTACAAATAGTCATTATTGTGTAGTAGTGCACTTACCTTGGAGTCTGTTTTTTTCTAATAATCACTTATTATTAATAATTTCGTTAATTTTAACCTGTTTAGCGGGCATATCGACTGCACTAATTGTTGATGCAAGAATTGCTGCACGTCGCTCTACTAACCAGCGTATCCGTAAAGGGCTTAAAAAGGGATCATTTTATTGGACTTACCAGCCCATTATTTGTTTACAAAGTGGCAAGCTGATTGGTTGTGAGGTACTTGCGCGTTTTGAAGATAAGTACGGGGCTTTATTTCCAGATGAGTTTATTCCGGTTATCAGAAAAAACAATTTAACATGGACTTTTACTAAGGCAATGATTGCTACAGCGATAAAAGAGTTGACCGCTATAGAGGCATTACCTGATGGCTTTAAAGTATCGCTTAATATATTTCCGTGCGATGTAGAGCAAGGTAATGTGTCGTTACTGCCGCAAATTACAGAGCTAACCAATTCACGCTTTATTATTTGTTTAGAGATAACCGAAGACGAATACCTTGATACAAGCATTGCGCATGCTCATTTTAGAACATTAGTTGAATCGGGGTTTAATTTATCATTAGATGATTTTGGTACGGGTTACTCAAATTTAAGAAACTTACAAAATTTAAGTTTTCACCAACTCAAAATTGACCGTACGTTTGTTCAAGATATAGCAACTGAGGGCTTAAAAGCTTCTATGATCCCAAATATTATGGAACTTGTGCATAAGTTTAATTATACCTGCGTAGCCGAAGGGATTGAAACCACAGAACAAGAAGCTATTTTAAAAACAGCGGGTGTACATTACGGACAAGGTTGGAAATATGGCAAGGCTATGACTGCATCTAAATTTAAAAGTTACATAGCTAATCAACATTTTTAGATCTCAGCTGCCATACTAAACGTATCGTTATGAAATTTAAAAAATTATGTTTATTATGATCAAATTAATATTAAGTGCTTTTGCATTTTTACTACTTAGCGCATGTACCACGCAATACCCAAACCAACAAATAACAGGGAAGCAGTTTCCAATTATTAACGGCGAAAGCTTAGAACAAAATATGGTAACTATACCTAGCGACTTTAAAGCAGATAAAACACTGCTGCTTATTGGTTACAAGCAAGACAGTCAGTTTGATATAGACCGTTGGTTAATTGGCTTAGACATGGCGGGCGTTACGCTTCCTACCTACGAGCTACCTACTATTGCGGGCATGGCGCCACGCATGTTCAGTACATTTATAGACAGTGGTATGCGCAAAGGCATCCCTAAAGAATTATGGGGCGGAGTAATCACTATTTATAAAGATGGTGAAGCGGTTCAAAAATTTACAGGTAATGAAAGTCCAAATAACTCTCGCGTAGTACTTATTAATAATAGTGGCGAAATTTTATATTTTTATGACCGAGGTTTTTCGGTAGATGCGTTAAATAAATTAAAAGCGAATATTGAGTAGCCTTTAAATTCATTTGTTTAGGTTAATTAAAGTGAAAGGGAGCGAATGCTCCCTTTCTATTGTATTTTATTTAAAACGCGTAACTTACACTAAAACGCGTAGTGCGAGGCATAATGTAGCGACCATTTGGTGAATCTGCATTACGTGGGTCACCCTCCGTGATGCCTTGCTCATCAGTTAAGTTATCAATTGCTACTTGAAGCTTAATACCTTCCATTGGTTCTAGGATGAAACCTAAATCAACTTTCTCATAGCCATCGAGTGTTACCGTATTTTCGTTATTGCCAAAGCGATCATCAACAGCTGAAAGTGTACCGTATAAAGTTGCATACATACCTTGCAGTTCAAAGTCGTAGCTTGGTGTTACACGTACTTGCCATTTTGGTTGGCGCTGCGACTGGTTACCATCGTTTGTTGGGCTCTCTGTAATTTCAGCATCTTGTAAAGTCGTATTTAAATTAACAGAAAAACCAGACTCATGATTAAAGTTGTAATCAAGCTCTATACCGTATGCTTCGTTTGTTAAAATTTCAGCAGGTACGCCAGGTCGTCGTACAAATGTGTCGCCTTTAACTTCATTTACAAATACGGTTGCATAAAAGTCGGTTGATTCAGTAATTAACTTATAGCCAAGCTCGCCTTGAGTTATTTCTTTAATAAGCTTTTCGCCGCCTTCGTAAGCATCAAAGTTATCTCTAAAGTCATCAAAGTACGGCATTTTATAACCACGGTTAACACGGGCAAACACACCCATGTCATCGTTAATTGAGTAGTTTAGCCCTGTAGTCCACGATGTTTTACTTTCATCATAGCTAACGGTTTTAGTAATAATACCGTCAAGGCCCTCATCTACACTGTATTCTACTTCGTGGTTTTCTTGACGTACGCCAACATCAAGCGTAAACGCATCAGCAAATTTGTATTCACCGGTGACATAAAACGCGTTAGTGCGCGCATCACCTGTTGAGCTTATGTCGTAGTTAAAATCACAACCATCGGTGCTTTGATTACATTCAATCCCCGTTAATGCTTCTCCGCCTGATTCAAGTACATGGTATGCAGTGTTACCTAAGCTCCACCAATCTTTTGCTGAAGTACTTGCAGTGTAATACCCAAAGGTTGTTGATAGGTCGCCAAATTTTTTCGAAAAAGCTAAATCATTAGTAAATGAGCTGATTTCTTTAAGTACGACCCATCGACCAAGTTGTTGGACTGGGGTATCGCTTGCATATTCAGTGTTTGTAACTGCTCCAAATGCAGTTTGGCCGTTATCAGCAACTGCTCCAACCGTTGTTGCTGAGCCACTAGGTACTAAACCGTAGGTATTTGCATCGCCTTTGGTAATGTTAAAGCGATCTGAAAAATGCCAACCATCTTTTAACTCTAGCTTAATACTACCGCCCGAAACATGGCCGTCCCACCCTCGGCCATCACCTAGGTCAATATCAAGTGCTTGTGCATCGGGGCCTGTAAATATTGTTGCTTGACGATTTAGCGTACCAAGTTGCGTATATTCAGCGTCAATACCATCAACATTAAGGGGTGTTGGTAAGTACCATGCACCGTGATCGTCTGTTTGGCGGGTATAAAAGTTAAGCTCACCGTTGTCTAAATCTTTAGTAATGTTGATTGTAAATTGGCTACCTTTTTCAGAAGTAAAGCCCGCATCACGAATGCCCGGAGAGCTTTTTACGTAACCGCCAACCATAAAGTATAAATCGTCAGTAATTTCACCACTCATCACAGCATCAACTCGCTGTAGGTCGTAATCAGATGTTGTGTATTTAAATAAGCCTTCTGTTTCTTCGCCACCACGTTTTAATCTAAAATTGGTTGTTAATCCTGGTTGTCCGTTAGATAAAACAGGATTAGGTCCACCACGTAGAGCTTCTACTGTCTCAATAGTTTCATCAATACGAAACATTGATGAGTTTTCTAAAAATGACAATGTTGAAGCAGGATAAATAGGTGAGCCTTCAATGCTGAGTGTTAAAAATGGGGCATCACCACCACCAGGAAAACCACGAACAAATACATTAGCGCCCGATTCACCACCTGAGCTTTCTACCCAAACACCAGGTATTGCTTTAAACAAGTCAGCGGTGCTTTTTGGAGACAGTTTAATAATTTGTTCACTATCGATATTAGTTACCGCATAGCTGGCATCTATTTTTCTAACTCCAACACCCGTAGGTGTTCCCGATACCACAATGCGCTCAACTTTCTGTTTTTCTTGTGTTTGCTCTGCTGCAAATGCGCATTGAGTGCTAAGCGCTAAAGTAATTGCACACGCTAATGTGCTTTTTGCTTTATTGATTTTCATGTGTGTGATCCCGTTTAGTGTGTGAAACAGTGTGATTTTTCAGTCTTATCTCTTAAAATTTAATGTAAATAAGCTGTGTATGTTGAAACTTTAGAGATAAATGCAAACGTTTGCAATATTTATTTGTAAATTATTTATGAATTTATATGGTTTATTTATTGAGCTTATTTATCAGATAAACATTTTTTAAGACGTTGTTCGCGCCAGCAAAAAATAATAATGCTATATTGTCAGCAGGTTAGATAATTGTATTAAGCAACCAGAGTTCAGGCTAATTAGTGGCAACCGGCGATTTAGGGAAATCATGAATAATAAAAAAATTAAATTAATTGATTTAGCAAAACTAGCAGGTGTATCGACTTCAACAGTTTCGCGTGCGCTTAATGATAATCCGCTAATTAAGCAAGAAACCCGCGACAAACTACAGCGCTTAGCTAAAGAACATAATTTTAGCCTGAATACTGCTGCAAGCCGCTTGCGTACACAAAAAACCAATGTTGTGGCAGTTATAATTAACCTTGATGAACAAACAGAGCAGTCGATTAGCGACCCATTTTTACTTAAAGTGGTGAGCGAAATTAACCTTGCGCTTAATCAACAAGGGTTAGAGCTTTTATTATCAAACTCAATAATGGCGCAAGACGATTGGGCTAATTACTTTATTAATAGCCGCCGTGCAGACGGCATTATTGTGGTAGGCCAAGGTAAAAACCAAACCAATATAGAAAATGCGGCTAACGCAGGTGTTCCGCTGGTAGTATGGGGGGATCCTAAAACACCCAGTAATTATGCCATTGTAGGAAGTGACAACTATTTAGGGGGCTTGCAAGCAACTACGCATTTAATAGAACATGGAGCTAAAAATATTGTATTTTTAGGTGACCCAGAACACGGTGAAATTAGCGAACGTCATCGAGGGTACTCTGCTGCATTAGCATCCCACAAGTTAGAGCAACATGTTGTATCTATTGATATTACAAGTAGCTCTGCGTACCAATCTATTAACCAATTACTGCGTGAAAAAGGCCTTTATTTTGATGGTATAGTTGCATGTAGTGACATGGTTGCTTTAGGGGCAATGAAAGCCTTAAAAGAGCGCTATGTAAGTATTCCTAACGATGTAGCCTTAGTGGGCTTTGATGATATTGCTATGGCCGACATTAGCCACCCTTCATTATCGACCATCCGACAAAACACACAGTACGCAGCCACGCTATTAGTTCAAAAGCTAATGCAACAACTCGCTGGTGAAAAAGTCGAATCACAAGTCATTGATATTGAATTAATTACCCGTCAATCGAGTAAACGTTAACTTATAAATGATGTTGAGTTAATGTTAAAATAAAAATGCAAACGATTGCATTGGCGGTTATTCTAAATTAAACTCAAACCTCACTGATATAAACACACACAGTGTATGCACTCATTATGGGCATACAATAAAGGTCGTTATAGCGTTTTAATAACGCTCTAAAGCGAGGGCAATTATGAGTAAAACAAAAGTCACACTGGCTATTGCAGCAAGTTACTTTATTTTCGCTATTTTATTAAATAGTGTAGGTACCGTTATTTTGCAGGCAATAAATACCCTAGGGGTAAGTAAAACAGAGGCCTCAGTTCTTGAAGGGTTTAAAGATTTATCCATTGCGGTAATGTCATTTTTAGTGGCTTCGTTTATTCCTCGCTTGGGCTATAAGCTTGCCATGCTTGGGGCACTTACTGTTGTTGCACTTGCTTGTGTAAGTACTGCTTTAATTAGTGACTTTTATGCATTTAAAATTTTATTCGCAGCCATTGGTTGTGGCTTTGCTGTGGTTAAAGTATCGGTTTACTCTATTATTGGCCAAGTAACAGATGATGTTAACAGCCACTCTTCATTGTTAAACACCATTGAAGGCATTTTTATGGTTGGTGTATTAAGCGGCTATTGGATTTTTACTGCTTTTATAGATCCAGACGATTCAACCGCGTGGCTTAACGTTTATTATTTGCTGGCAGCTCTAACCCTAGTTGTTATAGCGAGCGTCATTGCTGCGCCTATAAAGCCTGCTATTGTAAGTAAAACTAAACGCTCAAGCTGGTATGACTTTATAGCTATGCTAAAGCTAACATATCAACCATTAGTGCTCATATTTATAATCAGCGCTTTTTTATACGTGCTAATTGAGCAGGGCGTAGGTACTTGGTTACCCACATTTAATAATGAAGTTTTAAAACTCCCTGTCGCTATTAGTATTCAGTTGGCTAGTATTTTTGCTGCAGCACTTGCGCTTGGGCGCTTAGTGGCAGGGCAAGTACTTAAACATATTAATTGGTTTGCTGTATTGTGCAGTTGTTTAATTGCTATGGCTGGTTTAATACTCATTACCTTGCCACTTACCGAAAATATTACTGAAAATAACGTAACGAGTTTATTTGACGCTCCTCTTGCTGCATTTGTTTTGCCGTTAATTGGTTTTTTTATGGCACCTATTTATCCGGTACTTAACTCCGTTATGCTCAGCGCACTTGAAAAACATCGTCATGCCGCTATGACTGGCTTAATTGTAGTTTTTTCAGCACTTGGTGGTACAACAGGCTCAATAATAACGGGTTATGTATTTGAGCACTTTAGTGGCCAGCATGCGTTTTACCTTTCTTTGGTTCCTATTAGTTTAATTTTTATTAGCGTGTTTTTTTTCAAAAAACGGATAGATGCTATCTCACAACACACAACCACAGCTTAAAAGTAAGGAAAGTTATGAGTTTTTTCGAGAGCCAATTATTTAAAGATGTTCAAACACAGCATGTATTTAGTGACTGTAAAACATTTGCAGATGCAATTGCGCGTGTTAATTGGCAAAGTGCATGTAAAAGTTATGAGCAACTAGCTCCTTTAAATAATGCGCAGCTTAGTGAGTTTGTAAACGCACACTTTATTACTTCCCCCGTGCTAACAATGGACACTGAAGTTGATACGTCATCTGTTAAACAGTATATAAATTCGTTATGGACTGGCCTTAGAAGAGAGGCCGATATTCCAAAGCAAGACTCATTACTTGCACTAAAACACAGCTATATTGTGCCTGGTGGACGTTTTCAAGAAATTTACTATTGGGATAGCTATTTTACAGCCTTGGGTTTAATTGATGCAGATAAAGGTGATGTAGTTGAAGATATGCTACTTAATTTTATCGATTTAATTAACGATTATGGCAGTATTCCAAATGGTAACCGCCGTTATTATTTGTCACGCTCGCAGCCACCTGTTTTAGCACTCATGGTCGAATTATTATGGAAGCATACACACAGTAAGTCGCTTAATATGCAATGGCTTAATATGTGTGTGGCAGCGCTTGAAAAAGAATATAGGTTTTGGATGCAAGGCGCGCAGTTGCTTTCAGATAATATGTTGAGTTCAAACCGTGTGGTAAGAATGCCTTGTGGCGGTATTTTAAATCGTTATTGGGATGATGCGGGCGAGCCAAGGGCTGAGTCACTACGAGAAGATTTAGAGTTAGCACAAGAGTTGGCTGATGATCAAAAAGCTGATTTTTATCGTAATATTCGTGCTGCGTGTGAGTCGGGGTGGGATTTCAGTTCTCGTTGGTTGGGGGAGTCTAATTTGCTAAGCTCTATTCAAACAACCGATATTGTTCCTATTGATTTAAACTCCCTTATGTATAACTTAGAAAATCAGTTAAGTAAGTTTTTTAAACTGCTCGGCAATAGTAAGCAAGCTGAGCATTACAAATTACTTGCTGGCAATCGTAAAGTACTTATAAACACGTATCTTTGGAATGAATCTATCGGTTTTTTTGTTGATTATAATAGCCGTAAAGCCACTCAATCTCAGGTACTTAGTGCTGCAGCCTCTACCGCTTTGTTTGTTAATCTAGCCAGTAATGACCAAGCTACCAAAGTAGCAACATTGTTAGCCAATGATTTTTTAAAAGAGGGTGGTATTGTTACAACCATTACTCATACATCACAACAATGGGACAGCCCAAATGGTTGGGCACCATTACAGTGGTTTGCTGTAAAAGGGCTTAATAATTACGGTATTACACAATTAAGCTCGAATATAATGCAAAACTGGATAAAGATGGTTGAGCAAAATTTTGAGATAAATAAGTGCTTGCTCGAAAAATATAATGTGTGCACCCCTAACGTTTTAGCAAGTGGTGGGGAGTACCAAGTGCAGCAAGGTTTTGGTTGGACAAATGGTGTAACAACTCGATTTTATAAGTTACTAAACGACTAATCCGATCTGTTATTTATCTTATAAAAGCAATTTAATTGACTCGATTTTTAATTTTAAGCATTGATTTTATTCTGTTTTATTTATTTAAGGATGAGAAGCGATAACTGTATTTTAATACCAAAATCTCATTGTAAGTTGTATTTGATTTAGGTAATGTGGTGTAAATGTTTCAAGGAAGAAATTTATGCCCCATACAAACTCGGTATTTGTAAAAACAACGTTTCAATCATCTTTTCATTCGCATAATTACACCGCTATTTTAAGAACACTGCAAGCTCTGTTCGGTGATATTAAAATGGATGATGTTGTGCCTAAAGTAGAGCAGCGAGCTAATTATGATTTATTTTTAATTGACGGTGCTAAAAGCAAATGGCAAGACCTCATTCCAGCAGACCTTATTTGTTTAGCTAAACATTATAGTGTTGTCATTTTTAATGTTGATAGAGAAGATGTATGCGAGCAAAACTTATTACTTAACCATTTTAATGGCGTTTTTTATAAATCTGATGCGCCAGAGGATATTTTTAAAGGGTTAGTTCGGGTTAATAGCGGCGAGCTTTGGTTTACGCGTAAAGTAATTTCAAAAGCATTTAGTGATATTTTAGCTGTGGCATCGTCATTTAATGGTCTACACGACGATATTGAATTAAAGCAGGACGATTACGATCATTTAACAAAGCGAGAAAAGTCTGTTATTCATCTAATTGCACAAGGTGCAAGTAACAATACCATTGCTGACAAACTCAATATTAGTGATCATACCGTAAAAACACATCTATACAGTGCGTTTAAAAAAACGAACTCACGCAATAGGGTAGAGCTTGCTAATTGGGCTCAGCGCTACGTTTCTGTATTATTGCCAATGGCTAAATAGCTTATTTAGCATTAAATTTTCCTATAAAAAAGGCTACTTTGCGTAGCCTTTTTTATTTGTTAGGACTGCCAGTGTGATTAGCTTACTTTTTTAGCCCATAAGCCTTTATCAATACCTTTTGTTATAAGGTCTGTAAGTGCTTTTTCTATTGCTTGTGTTACACAAATGCTCATAGGTTCGTTGTCACTAAAGCCCGCTTCTGCTTCGGCTAAACGTTTGTAGCTCACGTATCTAAAAAATCCTGCACGCATTTCTTGACTTAATACTTTTTTGCTGGTGGCTACACTCAATAATACTTGGCCTGTACGAACATCAACAGCGCGTAGATATATTGAAATAGCATCTTCACGATAAAGCTCAGAGGCGCCTATTCCAAAATACTCCATGCCTAAGCCACCTGTTTTTACATTGGTGTCGTAGCTTATAATACCGCCTTCTAAAATAATTTTAGCGGTGGTAAGTGGAGGTAAATCAGCTTGGTTAGGATTATCTCCTTGGCCCGCTCGAATAATTTTTCGCTCAGTTAAAATATTTTGTAAACCCTCGCGCTCTACCGGCGTGAACCAATCTGATTCGTGCAGTGCTTGTACAAGTATTGAATTAGCACCTTGAGTAACGGCCGTCGAAAATGAGCTTACGTTAGTTTGCGGCTTATATTGCCCTGTTTGATCTCTAAATGAGTAAACAGATACCGGAATACTACCGACAGGTTTAGGTAGGTTTTTTAGGTCTGCAAATAATTCAGTTGGCTCTAAGCTAATAGCTTTTTGCTGTGATGGTGGAATAAGATTTCCCAAACTTGCACAGCCGCTCAAACCCAGTAATGTTATTGTTATTAGTAGTTTATACATTATCCAAACCTCGGTACTTCAATTATCACAACAGAGTCATCTAATATATTTGTAATTTTTACTGTAATAGAATCGGTTGTGCTGGTTATAACTTCAATTTGATAATCACCACTCATAAAAATAGAGTCCTGATTAAAAAGGCTATCTTCTATGTCCTCACCAAATGCCATATCGGTAATTTCTCTTACCATACGATTTAAATAGGTGCGCTCTAGAGTTTCTTGAAATTGTTCAGCGTAACCTTTTTCTACTACCGGTGCTTTATGCTTGTTTTGAGCTTGGGCTTTACTCAGCAGCATATTTGCATTGAGTGGGTTACCACCAAAGCTTGGGTTAATTGGGGTGTAAATTATTTCAGTTGCTGCTGCTGAAAAGCTTAATGTTGTTATTATTATAAGGGCTATATTTTTCATTTTACCATCCATCTTTAGCCATATCGGGTGTTGACACTGCCATGTTTTCGCGAGCCATTGCATCTATCACTGTATAAACAGCCTGCTCCACACGCTCATTTAAAGGCTCTAGTCGTCTACCTAAGTAAGTTGCGTAAACAAGTTGGTTATTCATTATTAACGACAGCTTTGTGCCTGCTTTTGGAATGACCGTTTCTTTAATTTCAATGTTAAAACCTGCAGTTGAAGGGAGATCTCGCCAGTAATTAGAAAACTCAAAATAGAACTGATGACCAAAGCGGCTAATACTCCTATCAAGTAGTAGGCCGTCAATCTCCAACTCTTCAGCGGCATAAGATGCGGGCATTAAAAACAGAGAAAGCGTAAGTAATAATACTTGGTAATGGTTTTTATTATTATGCATAACTAAATGGGGAGAGTTGCTCTCCCCAACCTCAATAATTACATTTGAGTAATAGAAGTCACGTTACCGTCACCAATTTGGGTCACTGAAACAGTGCTGTTGAAACCAATTACGGCGCCTTCAACAATGTTATCGTTACCCATTTGAGTTACGCTAAACGAAACGTTTTCGCCACCTACTAAAAATGCAGGTTGCTCCATTCCAACTACCCAGTTACCTTCGCCAGTTTGTGAAATATCAATGCTGTGGCCATTACCTTCAACCATCATATCAACTACGTTCATTTCACCTGTTTGAGCTAGGTCAATCTGGTTCATGTTGCTATCTAAAATACCTGCAAGTGTAACCATGGCTTCGTTTTGAGAACCATTTTGCATAATATCGATATCGTTGTCGTTTGATGTTAGAGATATATCAGGATATGAAGACTCAACAACAGCAGTGTTTTCTTGGCCAGACTGAATAACGTTAACGTCATTTTCAGACCCATTAAAGTTAACAACGTGTGCTGAATTTGATTCACCTACTTGGTTAATCATAAATTCGTTATCGGTACCTAAAACGCCCATGTAAGCATCATTTAATAAGCCAACTTGTGTAGCCGTTAATTCATTATCGTCACCAATAATATCAACGGTTGTTGAGTTGCTTAAATCAACCTGAGTTACTGTAACTTCGTTGTTTTGACCTTCGAATAAGTTTGATTCGATAGTATTTAAAGAACCTTCTTGGTCTAAATCAATTTCGTTTTCATCGCCTAATACAGCTACAAATGTTACTGCGTTAGTATTGCCTTCTTGTTCAATTGAAAGCTCATTTGCATCGCCTAAAATATCAGTGAAGGTAACAGTATTACGATCGCCGTCTTGTTCAATATCAAGCTCGTTATCGTTGCCTTGTAAAGAACTCACTTTGAAGGTATTCCAGTAACCGTTTTGCTCAAGACTCAGGCTATTCTGATCGCCCATTACAGAGGTTAATTCAGCTTCATGCCACTCACCTGTTTGTAATGAACTGATTTCGTTGCCATTACCTTTCATATCTAAGTTGTAAAACCAATGACCACCAGTGCCTTGCTCTACATCAACGATATTGTCGTCACCAACAATCATGTTGACAGCTTCGTTGTTTACAAAAAAGCCTTGGCCACTTTGCAAAACATTTAGGTAATTATTATTACCAGTAACTTCGGTAATTACACCGTTGGCAACGCCATCTTGGGCATATACTTGCTCGTTGTTGTTACCAATTGTTGTTACGCCAACATAATTACCTGATTGTAATTGAGTAACTTCTGTTGTGTTCTCGTTTCCAGTAGTCGAAACCTCAATAGTATTACTATCTCCCTCTTGCATTAAAATCGCGGTGTTATTATTTTGCGATTGCGCCAATGTCATTGAATTAGCGGTGCTAAGTATAGATATTTTTGTACTAAGTTCTGAGTTTGATGCTGATTTGTTGTCGGTATCTGCATATGAGGCAAAGCTGGTACCCATTGCTATTGCAACAGCACAACTTAAAAGTGATTTATTCAACTTCATTATTTTCTCCTTGAAATATTAAAATCAAATACCCTAAATGTTATAGGTTTTAATAAGGTATTTGTTGTTTCAGCATGCCGTGCCGATATATTTTTTGTGATCCGCTTGCGTAACTTTAGAAGTAGGTGAAGCGTAATATGTGACTATAAATAATTAAGTTTTAATTTGTCATAAATATTGAACTAACAAAGTTTAAGCTCAAATTCATAATCACCCATTAACTGTATTCCCCTATTTCATTTTCTTAAATCATCATTTTTTACCAAATAATTAACCTTTTATTATCATTGGTTTATGTGTGTAACTGGTGGGTTTTAATGTAATAGTAAGCAAAAGCAGTAAAAAAGTTTGACCCTATAATGGGTAAGGTTGTAATGGGGCAGTTCATTAAAATGACTGTGTTTAGTGTTTTTTTTATAGCCAAACTGGTCAAAATTTATGATTTTTAATTCTTTTTAACTTTTTAACTTGTCAAATATCGTATTTACTAGTTTGCTTATAACTTGCCACGTGATCCCTTGTACTTGAAATAGTGAACAAACCCGCTTAGTACTTCTAAGCTAACCCAACTATGGATAGAACAATGAAAACAAAATTATCTATTATTACGCTTGCTTTACTACCTTGTTTGGCTTCGGCTAAATTACCTGATGCAGGAGCTCTTCCACAAGCAGCTGCAAGCAGTGACTCTGTTATTGTTAAATATAAAAAAAATGCAACACCTCAAATGCGTAAACAAGCACGAAGCTTGGTTAAAGCAAAAATTACAGATTTAAATAATGATGAAGTTGATGATAACTTCACATCATTATTCTCAGGTCGCCTTGCTAAATTTAAAGTGTCTGGCATGAGCACTAAAGAAGCTATTGAGCGTTTAAAGTCTCATCAAGCTATTGAATATGTTGAGCCAGATTACCGAGTAAGTATTGCGAGCGCACCTAACGACCCTCGTTTTGATGAGCTTTGGGGCCTAAATAATGAAGGTCAGACCGGTGGTACGGCAGACGCTGATATTGATGCTGTAGAAGCGTGGACTATTTCTACTGGTAGTCGTGATGTAGTTGTTGGTGTAATCGATACAGGTATTGATTATAGCCATAGCGATTTAGCGAGCAATATGTGGGTAAATACCTCTGAAATCGCAGGCGATGGTATTGATAATGACGGTAATGGCTTTATCGATGATATTCATGGTATCAATGCGATTACCAATACTGGCGACCCTATGGATGATGAAGGTCACGGAACGCATGTGTCTGGAACTATAGGTGCGAGTGGTAATAACTCTGTGGGTGTAGTGGGTGTAAATCATGAAGTATCACTTGTTGGTTGTAAGTTTTTAGATGCAGCAGGTAATGGATCAACATCAGATGCAATCAAGTGTATTGATTACATGGTTGGCCTAAAAAACTCTGGTGTTAACATCCGCGTATTAAATAATAGTTGGGGTGGCGGTGGCTATAGCCAAGCGCTGGCTGATGCAATCGAATCAAGTGAAGCTGCGGAGCTACTGTTTGTAGCTGCAGCAGGTAACGACACTATTGATAACGATGTAAACCCACATTATCCATCAAACTACGAAAATGCGAGTGTTCTATCGGTTGCAAGTACTAACCAAACTGATGATATTTCGTGGTTCTCTCATTGGGGCTTAACCAGTGTTGATATGGGCGCACCAGGTACAGCTATTTTATCTACTACACCGGGTGAAAGTTATGCATCGTATTCTGGTACGTCAATGGCAACGCCGCATGTTGCTGGCGCAGCTGCGCTAGTTTTATCTATTAATCCAGAGTTATCTACTCAAGAACTTAAAGATTTATTAATGAGCTCGGGCGATGCTAATGCTGCACTGCAGGGGAAAACGGTAGCCGGTACGCGACTTAATGTTAACCAAGCACTTATTGATGCGGATCCAACTCCTGGTTTTAAAATATCAGCTAGCCCGCTTACCCAACAAATTATAGCTGGAGAGGCTACAAGCTATACATTTACAATTGGCTCAATTGCCGAGTGGGATGAGGAAGTAACGCTTGAATTATCAACAACATTAGGTGGTGCTTATTTATCATCGCTTACAGCGCGCCCTGGTGATGACGTGATACTAAATGTTGAAACCGATACTGATACTCAGTGGGGAGATTACGAGTTTACCGTAACTGCCACTGCGGGTGATATTGTTAAACAGCAATCGGTTGAATTAATGATACAACCATTAGGGTTAAATGACTTTACCTACAGCAGTACTGGTAGCGTAGCAATTCCAGATAATTCTCCACAGGGGATTAGCTCAGTAATTAATGTTTCTGATGATTTAACCGTATTTGGCACAACCGCCGATGTTGATATTACTCATACTTACTCTGGTGATTTAGTTGTAAAACTAATATCTGCACAAGGTACAGAGGTAACATTGCAAAGCAATGTTGGTGGTAGTAACGATGATATTGTTAAGAGCTTCACGTCTAGTGCATTCAATGGCGAAGTAGCAAATGGTGACTGGACTCTTCATGTAGAAGATACTGCAGCCGCTGATACAGGCACAATTAATGGCTGGTCACTTACGCTTAGCGCTATAGGCGAAGTAAGTGCACAACCGCCACGTGCAGGCTTTACTGTTGATACGCAAGGTTTAACAGCCTCGTTTGTAGATACAAGCAATGATGCCAATAACGACATTACACAATGGAGCTGGAGCTTTGGCGATGGCGCTACATCAACAGATTCAAGCCCTGTGCATGCATATGCGCAATCGGGTAGTTACGATGTAGAACTAACTGTTACTGACAGTGAAGGTAATACAGATACATTTACCCAAGCCGTTGTTGTAAGTGACGTGACCCTTGAACTGAACTTAAAACGCGCTAACAAAACACGCCTAGGTACGATGCGTGTAGAACTTAGCTGGGAAGAAGTTGGTGCAGAGTCATTAAGCGTTTACCGTAATGGTGAGTTAGTTGATACCACTGCAGATAACGGACGCTACCGTGATTACGTGCGTGGAGCTACATTACCATCGTACGATTACCAATTATGTGTAACAGAAAATGTGTGTTCGAATATCATCACCGTTTCTTTTGAATAAATTTCACTACTCCTAAAGTAATTTAAGCCCAGCTTTGCTGGGCTTTTTTATGTTTTAAAAAATATAAACTATGCTTTTTTATACGGGTGGGTTTTAAGCCAGTGCTCGGCTATTTGTTCGCGCGTGGCAAACCAAACCTGATCATGCGAGCGGGCATATTCTAAAAACCGTGCTAATGCTTTTATTCTTCCTGGTCTGCCAATTAAGCGGCAATGCAAACCTATCGACATCATTTTTGGGGTGTTTTCACCTTCTGGGTCACCTTCTTCATAAAGCGTATCAAAGGCATCTTTTAAATAATTATAAAACTGATCCCCTGCATTAAAACCCTGTACGGCAGCAAAGCGCATGTCGTTTACATCGAGCGTGTAGGGCACAATGAGTTGTGGCTTACCTTCCTTAATACTGTAAAAGGGCAAATCGTCGCTGTAATCGTCGGCGTCATATAAAAATGTGCCATTCTCAACTACAAGGGCTGCGGTATTTGGGCTAGTTCGGCCGGTATACCAGCCTTTGGGCTTTTTACCTGTAAGCATTTTAATGGCGTAAATGGCTTGTTGCATATGTTCGCGCTCGGTTTGTTTATCTATATTTTGATAATTAATCCAGCGCAGGCCATGGCTTGCAATCTCGTGGCCTGCTTCAACAAAGGCTTTAGCTACATCGGGGTGGCGCTCAAGGGCCATCGCCACTGCAAAAATGGTGACCGGTATATCGTATTTTTTAAATAAACGCAGTAACCTCCACACGCCCGCGCGCGAGCCATATTCGTAAATAGACTCCATGCTTATATGGCGGTCTTCTACATGGGGAGCACTGACTATTTCTGATAAAAACGTTTCAGCGGCTGCATCACCATGTAATACACAGTTTTCGCCGCCTTCTTCGTAATTTAATACCACTTGCACGGCAATACGTGCTTTATTGGGCCAATTTGCATGAGGCGCATGTGGGCCATAACCAATTAAGTCTCGTGGGTAGTTTTTAAATTGCTCGCTCATTTTATTGCTCCTTTTTAAGTGCCGTGAGCCAAAACTCGAGCGTTTCGCGCTCTGCGTCTGTCATTTTTGTCATATTAGCCAGTGGCATGTCTTTAGTTATTACGGCGCGAGTATGCACAAGTACTTGCGACTTTTTCACCTGTTCAATTGAGTCGAGTTTAAAGCCAAGTGGCGCTGTTTGAAAAAGCTCAGAGGTAGGTGTTTCGCTGTGGCACTGCGTACAGTGTTTGCTGATTATATCCCACGCTTGTGCGTCGGTAATACTTGCTTGTAAAGGCGCGTTTTCGTCTGCATTTGTTGTACTGCTGGGCCAAGGTGCTATTGCTAGCATAAGGGCAAAAAATGCTGCAATACCACTTATAAGTACTGAAGGTTTATTAACGCCTTGATGTTTTAAGTTAAAGTAATGGCGTATCCACATACCAATACCAAACAGCGCAATTAAAATAAGCCAGCCAAAATTGTGGCTATACGTGTAAGGAAAGTGATTGCTAAGCATAATAAATACCACAGGTAACGTGGCGTAGTTATTATGTATCGAGCATTGCTTGGCTTTTAGTCCTGGGAGCGATTCGGGAATACGGCCGGCTTCTACTTCACTTACCATATAGCGTTGCCCTGGCATAATAATGTGATACACATTGCCAACCATACACGTGCCAATAAGCGCACCTACATGAATATACACAGCGCGGTCGCTAAATAATTGATCAACCCCAAAAGTCCACAGAGCTAATAAACCAATAACTACAGCAATAAACACTTTGCCGTTTTCAACCAGCGGGGTTTTACACAATAAACGATAAACACCATAACCTAAGCCAATAAAACCAAGGGATGCGCCAATAGCTGCAAATTTACTTAGCTCACTTTTACTGTTATCAATTAAGTATACGTCGGCGCCAACATAATAAAGTAAGCTAAATAGTAATATACCGGTGATCCACGTTGTGTAGGCTTCCCACTTAAACCAATGCAGGGTGTGAGGCATTTGTTCTGGGCCATTTTGATACTTAGCCACTTCGTAAAAGCCACCGCCATGCACGGCCCATAAATCGCCTTTTATGCCTTTATCGATTTTCCACTGCGGTGGTGTTTGTAGGTTGTTATCAAGCCATGCAAAATAAAATGAAGCGCCAATCCAGGCTATACCAGCAATAACATGAAAGTAACGCAGTACTAAATGAGCAAGCTCAAATAAATAGTTTTCCATAACAGTTAAGCCTCTTCTAATACCGGTGAGCGGGTGTCTGAAAATTGATTGTTATCATCGCGCTTATACACGTTTTTACCCATAATGTAGGTTTGCTCAACGCAGCGGTCGTCGCCTAACATCATCATTGCAAATAGTTTTTCATGTAGGGTTTTGGCATGTTGTATTCTAAATTTTAAAAACGAAGTTGCCGAACAATCCATTACAACAAAATCGGCTTCACAGCCGGCTTCAAAATTACCAATTGTCCCTTCTAAATCGAGCGCTCTAGCACCGCCGAGTGTTGCTAAATACAGCCCCTTAAATGCTGAAAACTTTTGACCTTGTAACTGTTGGATTTTGTAAGCTTCGTTACCTGTTTGTAGCAGAGAAAAGCTTGTTCCTGCGCCTACATCGGTACCCATGCCTACGTTTATGCCGTGCTCTTCACAGGCTTTTAAATTTAAAAGTCCTGATCCTAAAAATAGGTTTGAGGTAGGGCAGTGCGATATTGCCGCATTGTTATCTGCAAGGCAGCAAAGTTCGCGCTCAGATAAATGAATACTATGGGCAAATACTGAGCGTTTACGTACCATTTTTGCTTGCTCGTACACGCCTAAGTAATCTTCGGCTTCTGGAAATAGCCCTTTTACCCATTCGCACTCGTCTTTGTTTTCAGATAGGTGTGTGTGCAGGTAGGTGTCTGGGTATTCTTCAAGTAACTGAGTGCATTTTTGTAATTGCTCAGGGGTTGATGTGGGGGCAAAACGTGGTGTAACTGCGTAGCTTAGCCTGTCAACATTGTGCCATTTTTTTATTAGGGCTTTGGATTCGTCATAGCTTGTTTGCGCGCAATCAGATAAGTCGTCAGGGCAGTTACGATCCATCATTACTTTACCAGCAATCATACGTAAATTGCGTTTTTGTGATTCTTTAAAAAACGCATCAACCGATTGCGGGTGCACAGTGCCAAATACAAGGGCAGTGGTTGTGCCATTACGCAGTAGCTCGTCTAAAAAGCGATTAGAGATCTCTTTTGAATAATGCTTACACGTAAATTTTTTCTCTGTCGGAAACGCATACTCGGTTAACCAACTTAGCAGTTGCTCGCCGTACGCCCCCACCATTTCGGTTTGTGGTAAGTGTATGTGGGTGTCTATCATGCCGGGCATAACCAATTTGCCATCGTGGCGAATAATAGTGGCTGATTTATCTAAGCTTGGCAGTATGTCTTGCTCGTAACCAAGCTTAACTACTTTGCCTTGTTGAATAACTAACGCGCCTTTTTCAAAATAGCGATGGGCGTTGTCGCCTGCTATGGCAGGGTCGTCTACAAAATCGAGTATGTTGGCACAAACTACTGTTAAGTTATTATTGTTTTGCGTGCTCATTATTAGCTGCCTCTGTACGTTGAGTAGCCAAATGGGCTAAGTAATAACGGAATATGATGATGCTTTTTATCTTGTAATCTAAAGGTAATTTGCGCCTCTGGGTAAAACGCTGGGGTAGGTTGATTTTGATAATAACTATCTAAATCAAATACTAGCTTATAGGTTGCAAATTCTATCTCTGTATTTAGCCAGTCGGTAATACGCCCATCGCTATCGGTTGTGCCTTGGGTTAGTTGCACCCATTCGTTATTTGTAAGTTTAAATAGCTTAACAGCAACGTTTGCTGCTGGTTTTCCTGTGCTGGTATCGAGTATATGGGTGGTTATAGGGCTTTTTTTCATACTTTTTTTCATACTTTTATTCATAGCAATGACTCCAATCTTATTTTTGTTATTTTGGCTTGTTCGCCCGCGGCAATATTTAGCTCTGTACTGCGGGTGTTGTGCATGCGCTGCTCTATGAGTTCGAGCATTTGTTCGGCCGTTTTACCGCTGGCGCACACAATAAAAATAAAGCCAAACTTGTTCAGGTACTCTTTATTAAGGGCAATCATTTTGGTTAGTACGGCTTCGTTTGCTTTGCTCATACCTGATTGCTCATGCCCCGCTTTTTGTGCGGTAGCAGCGTATTTTTTGCTAAGGGTTGATAAATCACCTATTTGCGGGTGGCCTTCAAAGGCAGCTAAATAGTCGCTTTCGCCAAGGCTATCCCATATGCTTTGTGCGCATTCAAACAGCTGTTGAGCACTTTTAAATGACATTGCTTTTACCATGCCCGCCACCCAGTTAGGGGCCGCGCAGCAATGCTCAAGTGCTTGTTTTGCTTGTGCATCATTTAGCGTATTTATTTGTAAGCTACTCATGCGTCTACTTCCTCCTGCGTGGTGCTAATTAAGGCATTTTTTAGTGTGCGCCATTGCAAGCCTTGGCGTTTTGGCGCTTGGGTTTGCATAGCCTGATAAAGGCCAATTAGCTGTCCACTAATCGAAATAGCCACTTCCATTGGTAATTTGCCCGTAATATTTTTAAGCCCAACAGGGCAGGTCATTTGTTGTATTTGATCGGCTGTAAAATCGCGATGTGCTAGGCGTTGTTTAAAACGTTTTGCTTTAGTGTCAGAGCCAATAACGCCCAGCCAATTGGCATCAGCGCGTTTAATAATGGCTTGGGTGAGTGCAAAGTCGAGCTGGTGGTTATGGGTCAGTATTAAGTAATTGTTAGCTTTAGGCGCACGTTTTACTTGTTCTGTTGGCTCTTCATCAACCACTTTTACTACGTTATTTGGAATAGCCTGTGGGAATACATCTGCGCGGCTATCTATCCATCGTATGCGAATAGGCAGCTGTGCCAATATACCAATAAGCGCTTGTGCTACATGGCCTGCGCCATAAATGTCGAGGGTAAAGCGCTCGCATTGCATGCACTCAAGCATAACGGTGGCAGCCCCGCCGCAGCACTGGCCTAAATTTGCACCTAGGTTAAATTGCTCAATTACTTGGGCGGCTTCGCCTTTGGCAAGTAGTTCGCGGGCTTTTTCTATTACTACGTATTCAAGGTGGCCACCGCCAAGGGTGTCGTAAATATGCTCGCCGCTTATTACCATTTTTGAGCCTGTGCCGCGTGGGGTTGAGCCATTTGTGCCAAGCACCGTGGCAATAACATAATTAGTGCCGCTTTTTTCGTGCTCGTTTATAGCCTGCGCCCAGTTTTGAGTATGAAAACCCTGAAACGACTCATTTAAATTAGTCATGTTGATTCTCCTTAAACCAGCTAGCGGTTTGCTCAATTGCACTCAATACTCGCTCTGGGGTTGCGGGTGTATCCAGTGGGGCGGTGTATTTGTAATCAGCCACACTGCTTATTGCATTACGAATGGCGCTCCATACACTAAAGGCCAGCATAAATGGCGGCTCGCCTACGGCTTTTGATCTAAACACGGTGGTTTCTGGATTTGCTGAGTTATAAAGATTGACGTTAAATTCGGCAGGGGTATCGCCAATAGCTGGTATTTTGTAGTTGGCTGGGCCAAAGCTTGCAAGCTGGCCTTTATTATTCCATTGTAAGTCTTCGGTTGTTAGCCAGCCCATACCTTGCACAAAGGCGCCTTCAATTTGCCCTATATCAAGTGCTGGATTAATTGAACTGCCTACATCGTGCAGTATATCAACGCGGGTTACCGTGTTTTCGCCCGTAAGCGTATCTACTTCTACTTCACTCAGTGCTACGCCGTGAGCGTAGTAAAAAAATGGGCGGCCTTCGCCTTTAGCTCTGTCGTAATGAATTTTTGGTGTGGCGTAATAACCGGTAGATGAAAGCGATATACGGTTCATGTAAGCAAGGTTTGCAAGTTCGCTAAAGCTAATTTCCCCTTTACTAAAAGTAATGAAGTTATCTTTAAATGTAATACTTTGGCTGTTTACTTCAAAGTGCTCGGTAATAAAATTAATTAAGCGCTCTTTTATTGTGTTTACTGCATTTAGCGCCGCCATACCGTTTAAGTCGGTACCGCTTGAGGCCGCTGTTGGTGAAGTGTTTGGTACCTTGTCGGTACGCGTAGCACTAATACTTACCGCGTTAAAATCGACCCCAAAACCATGGGCTACAATTTGCGCAATTTTGGTGTTTAGCCCTTGGCCCATTTCGGTGCCGCCGTGGTTTAAATGTATAGAGCCATCGCTATATACATGCACTAATGCACCGGCCTGGTTTAAGTGTTGTACCGTAAACGAAATACCGTATTTAACTGGCGTCATTGCAAGGCCTTTTTTGATAATAGGTGACGATACGTTAAATGCTTTAATAGCCTCTTTACGTGCCCAGTAGTCACCCGACTCCTCAAGCTGGTTTATCATATCTATTAAAATATGTTGCTCTACGGTTTGATGGTACGGCGTGGTGTCGCGGCCTTTCTTGTATAAATTAAGTTTTCGGATTTCAAGCGGATCTTTACCTAATTTGGCTGCTATATCGTCCATTATTAGCTCGCCCATAATCATTCCTTGCGGGCCACCAAATCCTCTAAATGCGGTATGGCTTACGGTATTTACTTTACAGCGATTACCCTTAATTGTGGCGGCTGGGTAGTAGTAGGCGTTATCGGCATGAAACATGGCACGGTCTACAATTGCATCAGATAAATCTGGCGAGTAGCCACAAAATCCGTTTACGGTAATGTCGGCACCTTCTATTAAACCATTTTCGTCAAAACCAACATGGTATTGATTATAAAAAGGGTGGCGTTTACCGGTTAATTTAAAATCGTCGCTGCGGGCTAGGCGCATTTTTACTGCGCAGCCAAGGTGGTAAACCGCAAGGGCTGCAAGGCATGCCCATGGTGAGCCTTGGGTTTCTTTGCCACCAAAAGCACCGCCCATACGGCGGGTTTCTACGTTTACAAAGCTAAATGGCTTTTTTAAAATTTTAGCAACTAAGTGTTGAACCTCTGTTGGGTGTTGCGTAGAGCACTGAACATGAATGCCCCCGTCGTTATCAGGTTGCGCCAGCGCTATTTGGCCTTCTAAATAAAAGTGTTCTTGCCCGCCTATGTTTATTTCGCCTTTAAGCTGGTGGGCTGCGTTATTAATGGCTTGTTCGCTGTTACCACGGTTAAGTGAATGGGGCGGCCTCACCCAGTGCTCTTTGCTAATGGCTTCTTTAATATCAAGTATGGGCGTAGTTTGCTCGCACTCTATAAACACCAAACGTGCAGCGCGGCGCGCTATTTCATAGGTGTCGGCAACTACTACCAGCACAGGTTGTCCGTGGTATTGAATTTCATGACTGGTCAGCAGTACATCACCTGGAAATACCGGGCCAATATCTAATTTACCCGGAACATCTTCGGCCGATAAAATACGTTTAACGCCTTCAACTGCCAGTGCGAGACTTGTATCTATTGATTTAATAAAGCCGCTTGTAACAGGGGCGAGCACTGGGTAGGCATGCAGGCAGCCGTAAGGCTCAGGATTATCGTCGGCAAAATTTGCACTGCCACAAACTTGTTTAATAGCGCTTTCGTGATATTTAGATTGTCCAACGCTACCACCTTGCGCTTTTAGTTTATCCATTTCAAAGTGACGCATGTGAGATCCTCGTAATGGCAATGTTGTTATTGTTGCATGCTTGCGGATCACAAAACTCAATACCAATGCGTTGTAATAAGTTTTTGCTTACCGTAGCGCGGTAATGCGCACTGCTTCTTACATCGCTCATGGGCGTAAAGTCATCGTTAATAGCCGTTGCTGCGTCTATAAAACTACTTACTTGTAATGATTGAGATACCAGCTTTTGCTCAATATGCTGCGCGCGCTTAGGAATAGCTGCCATACCGCCCATAGCGCAGCGGGCTTGAGTAATCATGTTTTGTGAATGCTCTATAGCAAGCACCAAACACACGGTAGATATATCGTCTTCAAAGCGTTTTGATATTTTATGACAGGCCAGTTTTAGCGACTCTGGGCGCTTTGGGATGGTGAACTTACTAATTACTTCATCGCTTTTAAGAACTGTTTTTTTGTAATCAATAAAGTAGTCGGCAACTTTAATAGTGCGCGAACCAGCGCTGCTTAATAAATCCATTGATGCATTAAGAGCGATTAAAAGGGGAGCTGGATCGCCAATCGGAGAGGCATTCCCTATGCTGCCACCTAGTGTGCCGCTGTTACGTACTTGGCTTGATCCTAAGCGTTCAAATAGCTCTTTTGACTCTGGGTAATGGTTATAAAATGCCTCAACAAATTGGCTATAAGGTAGCGCTGCACCTATGTGTAACTCACCGTTATTATCTGCCAAGGTGCAAAGATCCTTTACTTGGCTAAGGGAGATAATTACATCCGGTAAGAGCATGTTTTGGCTAAGCTCAATGGCAAAGTCGGTGCCACCAGCAACTAAATGTGCATAAGGATAAAGCGCTTTTAGCTCAACAAGTTGTTGGGCAGTTTGTGGTAAGTAAAATTTGCGAGGACCATTTTTTAAAAATGGAATATCGTCATCATATTGCGTATTAAGTGATGCTTTAAATTGGGCGGCCATTGCTGAGTACGGTTCAGCTTTACGTTCATAGCTATAGGCTTTTTCGGCTGCAAGTAATATTGGGCTATAACCTGTACAACGACATAAGTTACCGCCAAGTGCATGAATAACCGCTTTTTTACCAGGGTACGTTGGCTCATTAATATAAAGAGCTAACAAACTCATTATTATACCGGGCGTGCAAAAACCACATTGCGAACCATGGCACTCAACGAGTGCACGTTGTACGGGGTGTAAATCGGTTAAGTTTGGGTATAAGCCAGTAGTCACAGCCTCTACCGTTACTATATGTTTTGCATGCGCATTACCTAATAACAATAAACAGCTGTTCATTGTTTTGTATTGCCAACTAGTTTGCCCGTTTGCATTTATACGTTCTTCACCCACTAAAATTGTGCACGCGCCACAGTCGCCAGTTGCACACCCTTCTTTGGTGCCCACTTTCCCTTTTTTGGTGCGTAGCCAGTCCAAAATGGTGAGACTTGGCGAACATTCTTGTACTTCAATTGGCGTGTTATTTAATAAAAATTGAATCACACAGACCCCCTTAATTTTTATAAAGCCCTGATACATAAAGGCTTGGCGTATGTTTTTTCTTGTTGTTTGCGCACGGGTAACAAAAATACTTTTTAATCTTTAATTAGCTTATTGCAGTTACTATGCCATTGTTGACCGCTTGGTCAGTTAAGGGCGGTTGGGTTAAATTGTCGAGGTATAGGTAATAACGGAGTAGCCTTAAAAATAAGGCACGGTGAAGCGAATGCTTTTACTATTTAAATCTAAAAGGGAAAATAGGGCTGGTAAAAGCACATTAATGAAAATGCTTTGTGGTGTGGTTAAACCTGACCAAGGGGACATGTTTTTAATGGCCGTATAATACCAATCAACAATGAAAAATTAGGGTAGGTGTCAGCGTTATTTTTTTATGTAACTCTACAAGTTGGATAGGTATTAGCCTATTAATCTTTGAGTCAATTTTTGTAGGCTATCTCGCTTATTTTGAGTGGAAAAATAGGGCTAATTTAATTTTAGGGGCTACTTATAAACAACGTGTAAAAAATACCTACTTTTAAAATAATTACCTTTTCAAATATTACCTTTCATAAAACCTAACCTCAAACTGCATTCAGTGTAAATTACAGCGTTGTTTTTAAATGTATTTTTTAAAGTTAATTCAACTTTTAAGGGATGTTTTTTGGCACGTAAGTTGAAACAACTCCTTATAAACTTTAAAAAGGAATTACCATGACTGCTGAATACTTTATGGTACTAGGGTTACTCGGTGTTGCATTTTTTGCTGTTGCAGGGGCATTGCTTGGGTATGAAAAAAACATTAGTGGCTTTGGCGTAGTAGTGGTGGCAACCGTTACAGCATTAGGGGGCGGTACCCTCAGAGATATACTTTTAAACAAACCGGTATTTTGGATTGCTACCCCGGAGTATTTATATTCGACCTATGGGGCCGTTATAGCAACAATTGCATTTATTCGATATTTACCGCGCGTTAATAATTACTACTTTTTATTAGTAGACGCTGTTGGTATGGCGTTATTTAATATTATGGGGATAGAAAAAGCACTCATTAATGGCTCTGGCATGGTGGTCGCAATTACCATGGGTATTACTACAGGTATATTTGGTGGTTTAATACGTGACGTAATTTGCCGTGAAGTGCCAACTGTTATGCGCAGCGAACCTTACGCCTCTGCATGTTTAGCGGGTGGTGCAGTTTATGCTGCTTTATTTAGCCTTAATGTAGATTACATTTGGTGTATTTTAGGCTCATTTTTCACGACTATTTTTTTAAGATTAGGCTCTTTGCATTGGGGTTGGCATTTAACTATTTTCAGAAAAAAAGACTTCAGAGATCAAAGCGACTAATTTTAGCTACGAGTAGCCCGCGTTTGCATGTGGTACTCGTAATTATTCTCATCCGTTATAGTAAAACCCAGCCGCTTATAAAGCCCTAATGCTGGGTTGTTTTTAAGCACTGTGAGCTTAATGGGTTTTGACTGCGCACTTGTAATAACTTGTTCAATAACCGCTTTCCCATACCCTTTATTTTGATGCAGTGGATGTATTTGTAATTGCATTATTTCAACGTATTGAGCGTGCGTTTGGTACTTTAAAGTACCAATGGGTACCTCATTTATAACTATAAGGTGGGAGCAGTCATATTGGTCATCAAGTCTTAAAACATGCTGTTGCTCAGTTAAAAATAACCTGGCCCTTTCCAAGTGTTCAATCATAGTTAGTTTTCTGAGGCTTAATAAGTAGTCTCGGTCTGAATATGCTGCCTTTATAAATTTAAAAACCATAGTGCTCCCTTGCAACAGCCTTAATATTTATAATTGTAGAACTAGCCAAAATAAGTGCGCAGTATTAAATGTGCAAGCCAAACTAATAAAGGCAATACTACCAATACCCAAGTGCTTTCCACCAAAGCCCGCCAATAACTCCCCATACACTTAAATTAATAAAGCTCATTATAAGGCCCATTACCCACCAGTCTTTTAATGATACATAGCCTGAGCCAAACACGATGGGGGATGTGCCTGTTGCGTAATGCGTTAACGACATCATAAGTGATGAAGCGCCAGCTAATAGTAAACCTAAAAATAAAGGCGGAGCGCCAAGCGCCAAACCTGCGGCGTAAAATGCGGCAAACATAGCAGTAATATGTGCTGTGGTACTGGCAAAAAAGTAATGAGCGTAAAAATACACAGCTACCAATATAATAGCCGATACAATCCAGTCAAAACCCAGTTGCGCAATGTTGCTCTCAACAAGCGTTGAAAACCACGTTACCAAACCTAGTTTATTTAAAAAAGTGGCCATCATTACTAATGCTGAAAACCAAACAACGGTATCCCACGCAGACTTTTCTTTAAGTACATCGTCCCAGCTTAATACACCAGTCACTAATAAAACCGATAAACCTAAAAAAGCTACTGCGGTTGTGTTAACTGCGTAGTCAGCCCCTAAAATCATTGCGGGTACACCGGCCCATAAAACAAGCAGCATAGCAAAAACACCCACCATTATTTTTTCGCCATAACTCATTGGGCCCATTTCAGTTAATTTAGATTCTGCATAGTTTTTAGCGTCGGGCGTACTTTTAACTTCAGGTGGGTAAATGGCATAAACAACCAAAGGCACAAGGGCAATACATAGCAAACCAGGAACAAGCGCTGCCAGCGCCCATGTACCCCAAGTAATACTAATATTTGCACCGGTAGCATCAGCAATAAGCTTTACAATTAGAGGGTTTGGCGCAGTCGCTGTAATAAACATAGCTGATGTAATAGGGTTTATATGGTAGCTCACTAAAGCAAGGTAGTGCCCAATTTTACGAGATGTGCCTTCCTCAGGGGACGAGCCAAAGCTTGTTGCTATCGACTTCATTATTGGGTGAATAATAGCGCCGCCTCGCGCGGTATTACTTGGCGTTACAGGCGCTATAACAAGTTCAGACAGCGCGAGTGCGTAACCAATACCAATTGTTTTTTTACCAAAAAGAGAAATAAAATTATAGCCAATACGATTTCCCAAACCGGTTTTAGCTAACCCCCGAGATATAATAATAGCAATACCAATCAACCAAATTAATGAGTTAGAAAAGCCACTTAATGCATCTTTAATAGCGCCAGATGGGCTGTCATTAGTTACGCCGGTTAACGCAACAGAGGTAATAGCTAAAATAGCAATGGCGCCGATAGGCATTGCTTTACCAATAATGGCAACAACAGTACCAATAAATAAAGCGAGCAAATGCCATGCGTTTTCGGTAACACCTTGCGGAGGCGGTACAGCAAACCAAAGTAGTAAAACAATGGCTATAGAAATCAGTCCAGAGGTAACCCGAATATCAGTACCCTTCATTAAAAAATGTCCCTAAGTTATAGAAATGCATGCATTCTGTGTATTGAAAAGGCAACGTTATTTTACTTCATTTAATAATAAAACAGGTGACGCACATCATATGAATATTAGACTTATTTAATTTTATTAATAAAGAGGTAATAAACCATAAACTAAAGATGAATAATTAAATTACCAAATGAGAGCTTACATTGTACTTAATCAACTATTATTTTTTAAGGGTTAGTTTGAATTGTTTTATCGGCTTGTAAGGTCTTTGTAAGTCTTAACGAATACTTGGAAATACAATGAACTTAAAACACACAAACAACGCACTTTCTTTTTTACTCTCATTGAGCTTTCTACTGCTTGGCTTATCGTTTGCGTTAGGTGCAAATCCTAATACGTTAACGGCTACATTTAGCTTTTATGAGCTTGATGCGTTAATAGGTGTAAATACATTAGGTTTATTGGCGGGCTCAATTATGCTCGCACTAGTAGCAACAACCTTAGCTGCGCATTTTAAATTAATAAAGCCTACAGCGGCACTCGTGTTAGCTATTGTAATTAGCATCGTCCCGTTACTAACATTATTTGCCAGCAACCGTTGGATGGCGCAACTTGGCGGCTTTCCAATCATTGGTAGCGGGCAGGGCATAATTAAATACTTTGCTGTAGTGCCTTTATATTTGTTTTTATTTTATAAAGACAAACTTACCGACAAACAACACGTACTTTTAAACTTTATACCGGTTGCTATGGTTTTACTGTGGATCGGCGGCATGAAGTTTTACGAGTTTGAAGCAAAAGGCATTGTAAGTTTAGTAGAAACCTCACCGTTTATGTCGTGGTTATATAAGGTATTTAGCGTACAAGGTGCATCTAACGTGATTGGCGGGTTTGATGTATTATTTGCTGTGTTATTAGGCTTAGGGCTATTTTTAAATAATAAAAAGCTAATTATTGTAAGTGGCTTAGCGTGTTTAAGCGTGTTTATGATGACCCAAACGTTCTTAATTACCGCAACCGGCGCATTTAGTTCTTCCACTTTATTGGAGCGCTTAGGGCAGTTTGTAATTAAAGATTTATGGTATGTAGGCAACCTTGTTGTTATCGCTTTTTTAATGATTTTTAAACCGACTAAATAAAGAGAACTTTATGATCAGTTGCAACCAATACGACTACATCGAAATTGCCTGTATGCATCGTTTAAGCATTGAGCTTATATTAAAAAATGGCGATGGTGTATGTGGGGTAGCAACTGACACAAAACGCAATGCGAATAGAGACGAATGCATAGCTGTTAACGTAAATAGCGAGCTGCAGCTCATCGTGCTTACTACAATTAGTATACTTAAAGCGCGTGAGAAAAATCCATACTTTGACCACGTGAACTTTGATGTAAAGTAAACACCTCATTCATTCGTTTTTATCATAAACACCTCAGCGGGCCTGTATCATCAATATGTTAAGGCTCGCTTATCTAACCAATGTTTTAGCTAATTACACGCTAGATACATAAAGCCAAGATTTTCCTATTACTCCTCTTAATTTTTTAATAACGTTTTTTACCGAATAAGGCTAAACGCCAGCTATTAAAGCGTAAAAAAATGCTAATCCAGTATAAGTAAGCCTCAATAAGCTTGTGTAGCGCTTAGTATCCGTACGTTTGTTAATTATGGTCGTAAAAGGTAGCTACATAAATAAAGCTAACTTACAGAAGTAACTGTTTATATAAACAGCTAATTTAATTTTGTCCAATAACATTATTAAACGCCGTTTTGGTGCAAAATAACAAAGGGCTTTTTATAACATGCCTAAATACTTGTTTACATTAAAGTTATTTAGTGGAATTATTGAACAATGTAATATACGCCGTTTTGGGGTGTTATAAACCCCCAAAGTGGTGTTCAATAAGCTGTTATGTGTATTTATGATTGATCGAACTTCCCGAAATAGATTAGCCGAACTTATCCGTAGTTTAAGCTCTGGTCAAATATCAAATATCA